>JALOOB010000038.1 GCA_025454635.1 Anaerolineae bacterium | reverse complement strand
GCCGTCCGGCGGCAAACCGGGCAAGGGCGGCAAAGAGCCGAAGGCGCCGTCCGGCGCGCCCGCGAAGGAGCCTTCTGCGAAGGGCGGACGTCGCGGTTACGGAGGGCCGCTGCACGGCAGCAAGCTCGTCATCGTGGAGTCGCCGGCGAAGGCGCGCACGGTGGGGCGGTTCCTCGGCCGGGACTATGATGTGCGCGCGTCCATCGGGCATGTGCGCGGCGCGGGAGGTGTACCTGGCGACCGACCCTGATCGCGAGGGCGAGGCGATCGCGTGGCACCTGTTGGAGGCTGCGCAGATTCCGCAGGACCGCGTGAAGCGGGTGGTCTTTCACGAGATCACGAAGAACGCGATCGCGGAGGCGTTCGGCCACAGCCGCAACATCGACATGGAGTTGGTCGACGCGCAGCAGGCGCGGCGCATTCTCGACCGGCTGGTGGGGTATCAGATCAGCCCGCTGCTGTGGGACCGGGTGAAGAGCCGGCTGTCGGCGGGACGGGTGCAGTCGGTCGCGCTGCGGCTGATCGTGGAGCGCGAGCGGGAGATCCAGGCGTTCACGGCGGTGGAGTACTGGTCGGTGGACGCGGAGCTGGCCCAGCAGACGACGCGGGGGCAGGCGCCGAGGCCGAGCTTCCTGGCGCGGCTGGTGCGGATCCGGGGCGAAGAGGCGGACCTGAAGAACGAGGCGGATTCGCGCGCGGTGGTGGCAGACCTCGAAGGCGCGGAGTACACGGTCGCTAACGTCCGCCGCGGGGAGCGCAAGCGGCGACCTAACCCGCCGTTCACGACAAGCACGCTGCAACAGGACGCATCGACCCGACTGGGCATGGCCGCAAGCCGGACGATGCGGATCGCGCAGGACTTGTACGAGGGCATCGATATCGGGGAGGGCGGCGGGCCGGTCGGCCTGATCACTTATATGCGCACCGACAGCGTGAACGTCTCGACGGAAGCGCAGGCGGAGGCGAAGGCGCTGATCGTGGAGCAGTTCGGGCCGGAGTACGCGCCGGCGGAGCCGAACGTCTTCAAGTCGCGCGCGAAGAACGCGCAGGAGGCGCACGAGGCGATCCGGCCGACGTCGGTGATGCGCGCGCCGTCGGCGCTGCGCGACAAGCTGAGCTCGGAGCAACTGCGGCTGTACGAGCTGATCTGGCGGCGCTTTGTCGCAAGCCAGATGGCCGCGGCGATCTATGACACGCTCACGGTGGACGTGGAGGCAGGGAAGGCGGGCCAAGCTCGGCCAGGCCAAGCCGAAAAGCCGTATCTCTTCCGCGCGAGCGGCTCCAGCGTGCGGTTCCCCGGCTTCCTCGCGGTTTACATTGGCGGCGCATCCGGCCCGCAGGAGAACGGGGCGGGCGAGAAGGATGCCGAGAACGCGCGCAATGGCTCGGACCGGGGGAAGGGCCAGAACGGCGACGGCGCGGAGGGCTCGGGCGACGGCGCGGCTGACGCCGGCCAGCAGCCGAACATCCCGCCGGGGCTGACAGTGGGCGAGATCCTCGACCTGCTGCGGCTGCTGCCGGAGCAGCACTTCACGCAGCCGCCGCCGCGGTACACCGAGGCGTCCTTGGTGAAGGCGCTGGAGGAGTACGGCATCGGGCGGCCGAGCACGTATGCGGCGATCATCTCGACCATCCTAGACCGGGCCTACGTGGAGCGGTCGGAGAAGAAGCTGATTCCGACGGAGCTCGGCTTCACCGTCAACGACTTGCTGGTCAAGTACTTCGATAATGTCTTTAGCGTGAGCTTCACCGCGGAGATGGAAGAGGACCTCGACCGCATCTCGCGCGGGGAATCCGCGATGCAGCCCGTGCTGCGCGAGTTCTATGCGACGTTCGAGCCGCAGCTGCAGAACGCCGAGAAGTCGATGGAGAAAGTGTCGCTCGAACCTGAGAAGACGGGCGAACTTTGTCCTGAGGACGGCGGGGAACTGGTCATCAAGCAGGGGCGGTTCGGGCGGTTCGTTGGGTGCAGCAACTACCCGACGTGCCGGTTCACGAAGCCGCTGGTGGCGAAGCTGGGCGTGCTGTGTCCGAAGGACCGCGGGGAGATCGTCGAGCGGCGGACGCGGCAGGGGCGCATCTTCTACGGCTGCGCCAACTATCCGGGGTGCGACTGGACGTCGTGGAAGAAGCCGCTGCCGCAGCCGTGCCCGCAATGCGAGGGGCTGATGGTGCTCGCCGCGAAGGACACGGCCGAGTGCACGGTGTGCGGGGCGCGGGTGAAGCTGGGGTAAGGGTAAGCCGTGCAGGAACAACTCGACGCGTATGTGAAGCACCTGGTGGCGGAGCGCAACGCGTCGCCGCGGACGGTGAGCAACTACCGGCGCGAGATCCTGCAATTCAGGACGTTCGCGGAGTCGCAGGGGATCGGTGAGTGGGGCGCGGTGACGCCTGCGCTGCTGCGGCAGTGGCTCGGGGAACTGCATAAGGCGGGCTACGCAAAGGCCAGCGTGGCGCGGCGTATCTCGGAACTGCGCTCGTTCTACGCGTTTATGCGGGTGCGCGGGATAGTGGAGGCGAACCCCGTTCAGGCCATCCTCTCGCCGCGGCTGCCGCTGCGCCTGCCACGGCCAGTGACGCGGGACGAGGTCGAGCGGTTGCTGGCCGCGCCGGGCGCGTCGACACCGCAAGGGCAGCGCGACGCGGCCATGCTGGAACTGCTGTACAGCGCTGGGCTGCGGGTCAGCGAACTGCTTGCGCTGGACGTGGCCGACGTGAGCCTGTCCGAGGGGCAGGTGCGCGTGACGGGCAAGGGCGCGAAGGAACGCGTGACGCTGATCGGCCGGCGAGGCGTGGAGGCGCTGCGGCGGTACGTGGAAGACGGCCGCGGGACGCTCCTTGCGGAGGCCGAAAAGTCCGGGGGCAAGGCTGCCCCTGACGGCAAATGGCTGCCGCGGCGACCGACCGCGCTGTTCCTCAACCGGTTCGGGCAGCGCCTTTCGGTGAGCATGTTTACGCGCTCGCTGGCGGGCTACGCTAAGGCTGCGGGCATCGAGCACCAGGTGACGCCCCACATGCTGCGCCACAGCTTTGCGACGCACTTGCTGGACGGCGGCGCGGACCTGCGCACCGTGCAGGAGTTGATGGGGCACGAGTCCGCGGGCACGACGCAAATCTACACCCAGGTGAGCCAGAAACAACTGAAAGACACCGTCCTCAAAGCCCATCCGCGGGCGCGGAAGGGCCAGTAGCGAAAGGGGCCATCATGTCCGCCGCATTGTCGAGCATCCCTTCCCGCCTCGCGCGCCTGCGCAGCGCCCTCGCGGAGGGCGGCGCCGACGCAATCCTGATCTCCCATCCTGAAAACCGCGCCTACCTGAGCGGCTTTACCGGCTCGGCCGGGATCTTGCTGATCACGCAGGACCGCGCGGTGATCGCCACCGATTTCCGTTACTGGGAGCAGGTCGGGCTGGAAGCGCCGCACTTCGAACTGGCGCAGATCAAGACGACGATCAATGACCTGCTGCCGGGGCTGCTCGAAGGGCTCCCGAAGGTCGCGTTTGAGGCGGACCACGCGAGCTACGCGATGGCGCAGGGCTGGCAAGAGGCCGCGGCGGGGGTCGAGTGGCGGCCGACAAAAGGCATGACCGCGGACCTGCGCGCGATCAAGGATGAGGGGGAGATTGGCATCCTGCGCCGCGCGGTGCTGCTGGCGGACGCCGCGCTGGCCGCGGGGCTGGCAGAGGCGCGGCCGGGCATGGCCGAGCTTGAACTGGCGTGGATCATCGAGAGCTATATGCGCACGCACGGCGCGCAGGGCGTGGCGTTCGACCTGCACGTGGCGAGCGGGCCGAACGGCGCGCGGCCGCACGCGCACACCTCCGAGAAGAAGCTGCAAGCCGGCGAGCCGATCGTGATCGACATGGGCGCGAAGGTGGACGGCTACCGCTCGGACCTGACGCGGACGGTGTGCCTCGGTGAGCCGGCGGACGCGGACAAATTCTGGACCGTCTACAACACGGTCCTCGGCGCGCAGACGGCGGCCATGGCGGCTATCCGTCCCGGCCTGACGGGCAAGGAGGCGGATGCGGTGGCGCGCGACTTCATCACGCAGGCGGGCTACGGCGAGGCGTTCGGGCACGGTCTGGGTCACGGGGTCGGGCTGGAGATCCACGAGCAGCCGTTCATGGGCCGGCTCTCTACTTCCACCTTGCAGCAGAACATGGTCGTGACGGTCGAACCGGGCATCTACTTGCCCGATTGGGGCGGGGTGCGCATCGAAGACATCGTTTTGATCACGGAAAATGGGGCTGAGGTGTTGACGACTGCACCAAAATATCCTATTATCTGAGCATCATGCTGTGATGGTTTCGCCGCGGCCCCCCTGGGGAGGTGGGTGACATGAACCAAGACACACGCCCATGGTATTTCTGGCCGGTTATCGCCTTCTTGATTGGTCTGCTTGTCGGCTGGCTGGTGATTGGCTGGCTCGTCTGGCCGGTGCAGTGGACCAACGCGCAGTTGCAGGACCTGCGGGCCGATCTGCGCTACGAGTATGTCGGGATGGTCGCCGAGTCATACGCGCAGACGCGCAACCTCGACCAGGCGCGCTCCCGGCTGGCCGGGTGGGACGCGGAGAAGCTTGGGAAGGACCTCACCGAGGCGCAGAGCGTTCTGGTGGCACGCAACAACATCCCGGCCGCGCAGAGTCTCCAGGAACTCTCGGTGGCGCTCGGCGCGAATGCGGCGGCGGCGGGGCAGGGGGGAGAGGCACAGGCTCCTACGGGGCCGACCCCGCAGGCAGGGCAGCAGCCTGCGCCGGCGGAGGGGGGCGGGACCGCGTCCAACCTGCGGCAACTCTGCACCGCGGGCCTGTTCATTGGGCTGGCGCTGGGCGCGCTGGCGCTGTTGGTGTTCCTCTTCCGCAAGTGGCGGGCGAGTTCGGGCGGGGGGGCGATTCCCTCCACCGAGTCTTCTTACGAGGAACTGGACACGCTGACCGCGGCCCAGGACGAGAAGAGCCGCTGGCCGAGCCGCGAGACCTACCCGGAAGATGACCGGCCTGCGCGGGGTGGGTTTGCGAGCCCGCCGGTGCGGCCGTACATTGCGGACGAAGATGATGGTGGCGCGGTCGACGCGGCGACGGTCGAGCCCGCGCCGATTCCCCTGCGCCCGGTGGGACAGGCGCCGGCCGACATCCCGCGAAACGAGACGCCCCCGGCGCGGCCCCCAACGCCGCCGCCCGCGCCTTCGGGCAGCCGGAAGCGCCTGGTCGAGAACACGGCGGTCTACCAGATGGGCGAGCCGGATTATGACGAAGCGTTTGACATCACCGACCCGGCGGACGGCTTCATGGGGCAGTTCGGCCTGCAACTGATCGAGCCTTTCGGCCGCGAGCGAGATCAGGCCGTGGCGTTGCAGGTGTGGTTGTGGGATTCGCGTGACCCGGACACGCAGGCCAAGGTGCTGATGAGTGAGGGCGCGTATCGCGACACCGCGCTGCGCTCGCAGCACGCGGGCGAACACCAGACGGTTCCGGTCCGCCCCGGAGCGGAGTTCGAGCTTTCGAGCCACGACCTCGTGCTGGAGGGACGGGTGGAGAAGGTGTCGTATGCGGAGGCGGAGCCGCCGCGGGGCATCTTTGCGGAACTGCAGGTGAAGATGACGGTGTATCGGAGGGCGTAACGCTTCCTTCGTCCGCAGACGCGCGCCGGGCTCCGAGCAGGGGTCCGGCGCTTTGCTTTTTCCGGGGCGATATTGCCACAGAGGGCGCAGAGGGGCTAGACGCGGGCCTCGGGGTCGAACAGGCGCTTATGTTCCTCGATGGCGTAGCGGTCGGTGAAGCCGGCGATGTAGTCGCAGAGCACGCGCTGGGGGCCCTCGAGGCTGTCGGCCATGCGCGCCTGAATCTCGCGGGGGAGCATGCGCGGGTCTTCCACGTAAGCGGCGAAGAGCTCGGTCAACACCCGGTTTGCCTTGTAGGCCATGCGCATCACCCGCGGATGGCGGTAGAAGCTCTTCATCAGAAATGCCTTGAGTTCCCGGTTGAGCTGGTGGAGCTCGTCCGAGAAGCAGGCGATATTTTCCGCGGCCGCGCGCACGTCGTCGGCGGTGCTGATGCCACGCTCGGCGAGCGCGGCGGCGGTCGCGTTGATGGCGTCGGATATCTCGATGCCGATGAGGCGGCGAATGACGCGCGCGCGCAGCTTGTCGTCGAGGCGGCAGTCGGCGCGCTCGCCGAGCGCGGCCATGACGGAACGCCAGATGCCGAGCTCGCGGACCTCGAGGAAGTCGAGCACGCCGCTGCGGAGGCCGTCCTCCAGGTCCGCGGCGTTGTAAGCGATCTCGTCGGCCAGGTTGCTGATCTGGCATTCGAGAGCGCCGGCTAACTCCGGCTCGTAGCCGACCGCGTCGATGACGTCGTAGTCGGTGTCGTGCTTGACGAGCCCCTCGCGGACCTCGTAGGTGAGGTTGAGGCCGGGGAAGTCTTCGTAACGATCTTCGAGCGCGCTGACGATCCGCATGGTCTGCCGCTGGTGATCGAACCCACCCCACTGCGCCATGAGCTGGTTGAGCGTGACTTCGCCGGTGTGACCGAACGCGGGATGGCCGAGGTCGTGGGCGAGGCAGATGGCTTCGGTGAGGTCTTCGTTTGCGCCGAGGGCGCGCGCCATGCTGCGGCCGATCTGCGCGACCTCGATCGTGTGGGTGAGGCGGTTGCGGTAGTGGTCGCCCTCGTGGTAGACGAAGACCTGGGTTTTGTAGTCGAGGCGGCGAAACGCGGTGGTGTGGATGATGCGGTCGCGGTCGCGCTGGAAGGCGGTGCGGTAGGGGTGCTCCTCTTCGGGGTAGACGCGGCCGCGGGTGGCGCCGCTGCAGACGGCGTAGGGCGCGAGGGTGGCGCACTCGCGGGCCTCGATCTCTTCCCGGCTGAGGAACATCATGGCCTCCGGTGGGTTGAAGGGATGCGCTTCTTAAGCAGAGCGACTTGCGCTCGGCGGATGGTGCGGCGCTTCGCCCGCCGGCCGGCGGGCGAAGCGCCGCAGGCGCGCGCGACGCGCGTATTCATGCTGCGGGCGACTGTTCGCGTAACCAGCGCCACTGCTCGTCGATTAATTCGAACCCGGAAAGGTCGATCTCCTCACATGCCTCGCCGCCAGACCGGTCCAGCATCGCGCCGATCAGCCGGTCGAGGTCGGCGGGGGAGAGGTCGGGCACGCGCGCGAGCGCGGAGCGGACGACGCGCGGGCTGGATGCGCCGCCGTCGTCGTCTGAGCCGGGCGGGTTGTGCGCGGCAAACGTGACCAGGGCGAGGCGGCCGTCGGCTTTGCGCTTCGTGTAGATGCGATGCCGGAGCTCGGTCGCGCTGGCGGGGGCGCGGAAGCAGTAGAGCTTCCAGAGACGTTCGCCAGGCGTCAGTGCCAGCAGGTCCTCATCTCGCAGGTCCATGATTATTTCGTCGCCGCCGGGGCACGCGCAAGGTTCGCCGTTAGACATTCCTCTCTCCGCGATTCAATCTCGTCTCGCGGCTGAGTGTACCCGCGGCCCCAACGGGTGTCAAGGGTTTTTCTCGTCTTGACCCTGCGCGGGCGCGCCGCTATACTTAAGGAACCATGCGGGCCTTCACGCTGCGCAACCTCCGCGCGCAGACCGGCCTGATCTTTTTCGCCGGGCTGCTCTCCCTCGTCGTCGTGACTTTCGCCGTTAGCCTCGTGATCGGCGACAGCATCCGGCAGGACACCGCGCGGTTGGCGCAGATCGAATCGGGCGCGGCCGCGGACGGGGAGACCGTTGAAGAGACGCGCACGCGACGCGACGGCAACGTGGGCATGGTGCGCGGGATGTACGCGGCGCTGTTCCTTTCCTCGCTGGTGTTTCTGCTCATCGGTTTGTGGTTGATCCAGCAGGTGATCGTCGCGCCGGTGGAGGCGCTCGATCAGATCGCGCGGCGCATTGCGTCCGGCGACCTGGAGACGCCTGCGGTTCTGGGCGGCAGCGGTGAGTTTCAGGACCTCGCGCGCAGTTTCGACGCGATGCGGCTGGAGTTGCGCGAGGGAGCGGCGCGGCAGACGCGGTGGGCGGAGGAACTGGAGCTGCGTGCGCAGGAGCGGACGCGGCAGTTGGCGGAAGCCACCGAAGAAGCGCGTGCGCAGGCCGAGCGCGTGTCGGCGCTGCAGGAGCGCGAGCGGATCGGCATGGAGCTGCACGACGGCCTGCTGCAGACGCTGGGGTACCTGTACCTCAAGACGGACCAGGCGGAGGCTGCGGCCGCTGCCGCGGGCTTCGGCGAGCTGGCCCATGATTTGAGCCTGCACCGCGACCTGCTGGAGCAGGCGTCGCAGGATGTCCGGCAGTTCATTGCGGACCTTCGGGAACTGCCGCCAAAAGCGATCTCACTTGGCGATGCGCTGCGGGAGATGGTCGACGAACTGCGCCGCGCGCCGGGACGCGACCGGCTGCCGCGGGTGGCGCTGGAGGCGAACGGGCCGCCGCTGATCCTGCCCCCGGACCATGTTGCGCACCTGGAGCGCATCGCTCGCGAGGCGCTCATTAACGCAGGGCAGCACGGTCATGCCTCGTTTGCGCGGATTTGCTGCCGGTCATTCGACGGTGTTGCCGAGATGCTCGTGGAGGACAACGGGAGCGGGTTTACGGTTGACGGGCCGCGCAGGGATGACCGGCCGCATTTTGGGCTGACGGTGATGCGGGCGCGGGCCGCGCGTATTGGCGGCGAGCTGAGCTTGAAGTCGATCGAGGGCGCCGGCACCGCGGTGCTGGTGCGCTGGCCGTTGATTTCGGCGGCGAAAGGCGGGGAAGGGGAATGAGCGAGTTGCGCGTGCTGGTAGTCGACGACCACGCGCTCTTCCGCGAGGGCATCGTCGGCATCCTGAGCAGCCAGCCGGACATACGGGTTGTCGGGGAGGCGAGCGATGGGCTGGAAGCGTTGGTCATGGCGCGCGACCTGCGGCCGGACATTGTGCTGATGGACGTGACCATGCCGGGGACGGATGGCATCGAGGCGGCGCGCGCGCTCAAGCAGGAGCAGCCGGAAATGCGCGTGATCATGCTGACGGTGCGCGAGGAGAGCGACCTGCTGTTCGAGGCGATCAAGGCCGGCGCGGATGGCTACCTGCTCAAGACGATTCGGGCGCAGCAGCTGGTCGAGATGCTGCGGGCGGCGCAGCGGGGCGAGGCCGCCATTACGCCGCAGCTGGCGGCGCGAATGGTTGAGGAGTTCCGGCGGCTGGCGCGGCTGGCGCCGAGCGCGGCGAGCGCGGACATGGAGGCGCTGAACCCGCTCACGGCGCGGGAGCGCCAAGTGCTGGCGATGATTGCGCAGGGCGCGAGCGACCGCGAGATCGCGCAGAGCCTGACGGTGAGCCTGTACACGGTGAAGGCGCACGTCCGCTCGCTGCTGCAGAAGCTGCAGGTTGCCAGCCGGCAGGAGGCCGCGCGTCTGGCGCGCGGCAGAAACGATTGACGAACACTCCCCACGTCTCGTCGGTCATCTTTCCTCGCCAGAACTAGTTCTAATCCCGCAAGAAATCGTTCCAAAGATCGTTCGTCGCCCTGGCAAAATAGGGATGCGCGGGATGGTAATTAAGGTTACGCTAGGCGACAGCCGCAGGGGCAGCGGGTCGTTGCTGCCGTCATAATCATCGATCCTCGTTGCTCCTGCATTTCCCCACACGCCGCTCGCAACGCCAGACCTCATGCGCTGCAGCCCGGATGCGCTCCGCCCGGAAGGAGGCGCCTATCGGCTGATCGGAAAGCTCACAGGAACATCGCTTGCCTCAGTTCAGACTGCGTTTCACTCCATCAATGTTGATTCAGGAGGAAAATCGTGGCAACCGTTCCCGTACCAAAGCAAGGCGTCAAACCGGCGGGCGAGTGGGAACTGGGCGTCAGCCGCCCGGCTCTCCCCATCGATAACCTGCCGAGCCCGGAAGCGGTCTTCGACAAGCCGAAGATCGGCAAGCGCGAGATCATCACGGCCGTCCTCGGGCCGAGCATGATCGCCCTCGGCGCGGCCCTCGGCTCTGGCGAGTGGCTGCTGGGACCTCTGGCCTTCGGCAAGTTCGGCTTTATCGGCCTCGGGTGGCTCATTACCATCTCCGCCATCCTCCAAGTCTTCTATAACATGGAAAATGCCCGGTACACTATGGCAACGGGCGAGGTGCCCATCGTGGGCTTTACGCGCACGCCTCCCGGCTACAAGTTCTGGGCAGTCGCAACCCTTATCGTCATTTACCTCGGTTGGATCTGGGGCGGTTGGGCGGCCGCGGCAGGGCAGAGCATCTTTGCGCTGTTCAACGGCCGGAGCTTCGACGCCAAGAATCCCACGGAGGTCGAGACTTATCGCCTCATCGCGATCGGCCTGATGTTCCTCTCGCTGTTGATCTACATGGTGGGCAAGAAGATCGCGCGCACGATGGAACTTGTCGATACGGTGCTGATCTTCTTCACGCTTGGCTCGGTGATCGTCCTGGCGATCATCTTCGCCCCGATCAACATCTGGGGGGAGGCGATCAGAGGCGCGATCATCCCGGCGCCGATTCCTTCGGGCGTCGATGCCATTACGCTTGGCTCCATCATCGGCTACACTGGCTTCGGCGCGGGCATGAACTTCCTGCTGATTAACTATTACCGGGACCACGGCTATGGCATGGGGCACAAGGTAGGGTACTACTCGGGCGCGATCGGCGGCGAGAAGAAGGAAGTGCTCCCCTCGGGCGTCACCTTCAAGCAGGATGAGAAGAATGCGGGGATGTGGCGGCGCTGGTGGAGCTACCTGAAGATGGACCAGTGGTACGTCTTCTTTGTCGGCGCGATGTTGGGCATGTTTGTGCCGAGCATCCTCGTGCGTTCCCTGACCATCCTTCCGGGCGCAGGCGAACCGACGACGGCGAATATGCCGGTCTATGCGGCGACTGAGATGTCGCGCAACTACGGCGCGTTCTTCTTCCCGTTCCTCCTGATCATCGGCGTGTTGATCCTGTTCAAGACGCAGACGACGATCCTGGAGATGCTCGTTCGCAACACGGCCGATGCTGCGATCGCGGTGAGCCCGCGGCTGCGCAAGTGGATTCACGGCGATGCTCGCCGCGCCTATTACGGCCTGGCGCTGGTGTTCATCGTGATCATCTCGATCATCATCCACCTGGCGCTGCCGACCCGGCTGCTGCAGATCTCCGGCAATATGTCGAACCTGGCGTCGCTGATCTTCCCGTTGGTGTTGATCTACCTGAACCGGAAGCTGCCGAAGCCGGCGACCGCGCGATGGTGGTCGGTGGTGGTGTTGGTCGCGAACTGGCTGTTCTTCGGCTTCTTCTTCCTTAACTTCGCGACGAACATCATCACGGGCAAGCCGCTGGTTCAGTTCTAGCGGCTCGCATCGTCGAGCCGGTGGTGGTCCGCCGGGGGGCCGCCATCGCAGCTGACCGCTCGGCGCGGACAAGATGACTATCGCACGGCCTCCCTGGCGACCAGCAAGGGGGGCCGTGTCGCGTAGCAAGCCGTCGGGGGCCACCCGACGCGCGCTCCAGGATCAGGTGAGGTATGGCTGCTCAGCCGGCTGAGATAGATCCTGACTTGGCGGGGCCAGACGCGTTCGGACCCGCTGACTGGAGCCTGGCGGATCTGCCCGCTCCGCCGGCTGCGCGTGGTTTTTCTGCGCTCAGCGTCATCGGGCCGGGGGTGATCCTGCTCGGCGTGTCAGTGGGCAGCGGCGAGTGGCTGCTGGGGCCGGCCGTGTTCGTCCGCTATGGCCCCACGCTGCTCTGGGTTGCGCTCGTCGCGGTGTTTCTCCAGACGGTGCTCAACCTGGAGCTGATGCGGTACACGATGGCGACGGGCGAGCCGGTCTTCACCGGCTTTATGCGGACGCGACCGGGCGCGCGCTTCTGGGCCGCGGGCTACGTGCTGCTCTACTTCCTCCAGGTCGGCTGGCCGGGATGGGCGGGCGCGGCCGCGGGCGCCGTGTTCTATCTGTTTGTGGGGCGACTGGCCGGGCCGGAGAACGCGACCGCGGTGCAGTTAATCGGCGCGGGCATGCTGCTGGCCTGCGTCGCCATCCTCAGCTTCGGGCGCCACATCGAGCGCACGCTCGAAGCGTTTAATTGGATCCTGATCGTCTTCATCTTTGGCGGGCTCTTTCTGCTGTGCCTTGTCTTCGTGCCTGGGCCGGTCTGGTTGTCGACCGCAGCGGGGTTCGCCGGCTATGACCCGGCCACGCGTTCCTTCGAATGGCTCCCGCGCGGCGCGGACTGGTTTCTGATCGGGGCCTTTGCGGCTTATTCGGGCGCAGGCGGGGTCGTCAACCTGATGCTTTCGAGCTGGACGCGGGACCGGGGGTTCGGGATGAGCCGGTACGCAGGTTACATTCCGGGCGCGGTCGGCGGACGCCGGCGGAGCATCGCGCACGTCGGCTTTGCGTTTCCCGCTTCGGCGGAGAACATGCGCCGGTGGCGCGGCTGGATGACAGTGGCGGGGGTCGACCAGTGGCTCGTGTTCGCGCCGGGCGCGCTCCTTGCGATGGCGCTTCTCGCCATGCTTTACGTGACCTTCGTGACGCCCGGGGTCGATATTCGCGGGTTGGGGATTGCGGCCCAGTTGTCCGATTCGATTGCGCTTCGCGGAAACATTGCCCTGACTTACCTGGTCGCCTTGATTGGCGCGTGGGTGCTGTTCAAGACTCAGCTCGACATCCTGGATGGGTCCGTCCGCGCGGTGACCGACCTCGCGTGGGCGGGCAGTCGCCGCGTTCGCAAATGGCGCGGTGGAGACGTTCGCGCGGTATACTACACGGTGTTAGCCGTAGTCGTCTTTTGGGGCATCGTGGCCCTGGGGTTATCAGAACCGATCGTATTGTTGCAACTCGGCGCGAACATCGCCGCGGTCGCCACGGTGATCGCCGCGCTGCATGTTCTCCGGCTCAACACGACACGATTGCCTCCCGCGCTGCGCCCGCCGCTCTGGCGCAGAGCCTGCCTGGCGCTAACCGCGCTGTTCTACGGCTTCTTCGCCTGGCTGTGGCTCATGGGCGGCATCCTGCCCAATCCGGCCCGCGGGTTTCTCTTCACGTTTCTGAGGTGAGATGGATGACAAAGGTGCAGCTATTCATCACCTGTCTCGGCGAGAGCTTCTTTTCGCACGTGCTCCGCGATATGGTCACCGTGCTCGAACGGCTGGGGATGCAGGTTGAGATGCCGGAAGGGCAGGCCTGCTGCGGGCAGCCGCTCTACAACAGCGGGTTCCAGAGCCAGACCGTCGCGCCGGCGCGTAACTGGCTGAAGGTCTTCGCTCCGACGGAGGGCTACATCGTGGCGCCGTCCGGCTCCTGCGCCGAGTTCGCCCGGCATCGCTATCCCCAGTTGTTCCCGCCCGGCACGTGGGAGCACGGCGCGGCGGTGGAGACCGCGGCGCGCACGTTCGAGTTCACCGAGTTTCTGACGAAGGTGCTCGGCGTGACCGATGTGGGCGCCCGCTTCCCGCACAAAGTGACCTACCACGCGTCGTGTCATATTCTCCGCGGGCTCGGGCTGCGCGACGAGCCGAAGCAGCTGCTCTCCGCGGTGCGCGGGCTGGAGTTCGTACCGCTGAACAACGAGGAGACGTGCTGCGGTTTCGGAGGCATCTTCAGCGTGGTGTACCCTGAAGTGTCGCGGGCGATGATGACCGAGAAGGTGCGCAATGTGGAGGCGAGCGGCGCGGAGGCGGTGGTTGTGTCTGAGCCGGGCTGCCTGATGAACGTGGCGGGCGGGCTGCGCAAGGCGGGGTCGACCATGCGCGCGATGCACATCATCGAAGTGCTGGCGGCGGAGGAGTAGCCGATGAACGAGCTACACGAGCCGGAGCGCATCGATTTCCGCGGCAATGTCCAGGCCGTCAATCCGCAGATGCCCGCGTCGGTCCAGAAGGCGACAAGCCGTTTCCTCGGCACACGGGCCGGCGTGGTGCAGGTGGTCGGCGACGACCGCTGGCAGCAACTGCGCGAGGCCGGGCATCAGATCCGGCTCCACACGGTCAACCATCTCGATTATTACCTCGAACTGCTGGAGCAGCGGGTGACCGAGGCAGGCGGGCGCGTCCACTGGGCGCGCGACGCCCAGGAGGCGAACGCCATCGTCCTAGACATCGCGGCGCGACATAACGTCAAGCGGGTGGTCAAGGTCAAGAGCATGGCGTCGGAGGAGATCGAGCTAAACCACGCGCTGGCGGCGGAGGGGATCGACGCGCTCGAAACGGACCTGGGCGAGTTCATCGTGCAGTTGGCCGGCGCGCGGCCGTCGCACATCATCGTGCCCGCGGTGCACCTGAGCAAGGAGGCGATCGCGGCGCTATTTACCGAGAAGCTGGGGGTGGATGCGCCGCCGGAGCCGTTTGCGCTGGCCGCGATTGCGCGGGAGAAGCTGCGCGAGGCGTTCCTGGCTGCGGACATGGGCATCAGCGGCGCGAACTTCATGGTGGCGGAGAGCGGGACGCTGGTGACGGTGACCAACGAGGGCAACGGCCGGATGTGCTGCACGCTGCCGCCAGTCCATGTGGCGGTGGTCGGCATCGACAAGGTCGTGCCGGATATGGAGAGCCTGAACGTGCTGCTCAAGCTGCTGCCGCGGAGCGCGACCGGGCAGAAGATGTCGGCCTACACGCAGTTCATTACGGGGCCGGCGCGAACCAAGCAAGAGGGCGGCGCGCGGGAGTTCCACCTCGTGCTGCTGGACAACGGGCGGACGCGCGTCCTTAAAGACGAAGCCACGCGGGAGACAATGCTGTGCATACGCTGCGGCGTGTGCCTGAACGTCTGCCCGGTCTACAACAATGTGGGCGGCTACGCCTACGGGAGCACGTACCCGGGGCCGATCGGTTCGATCCTGGAGCCGGCGGGAGATCTGCCGTACGCGTCGTCGCTGTGCGGCGCGTGCGCGGAGTACTGCCCAGTCAAGATCCCCATCCCGGAAATCCTGATCCACCTGCGGCGGCGGGTGGTCGAGGGGGACGCGGTCGACGGACCGGCCGTGCCCCCCTCGCTGCGGGCTGCCGCGGAGGTAGGCGCGGTCGCGCTCTCGTCGCCAGCGCTGTTCGAATTCGGCACCCAGGCGGGCGCCGCTGCGCGAGGGCGGGTGGCTGCCGGCCCTGCCGCCGCCGGTGAACCGGTGGACGATGGCGCGGCCTTTCCCAGCGTTCGCGCCGTGGTTCCGAAAGTGGTGGCGCAAGCGGACGCCGGAGCGCCGGGTGGCGTTGCGCAGGAAGCAGGCGCGGCAGGCGGGCTATTTTGCGCTCGGTGCGGCCGTCGCGCTGGCGCTGATCGCGCTGCTGCGCAGGGGAGGGAGACGATGAGCGCGCGAGAAGTGATTCTGGCGGACGTGCGGGCGGCTCTCGGACGCGCGCCGCAAGCGCCCGCTCTGCCCCTGCCCGCGGCGTTCCCGCCGCGCGCGCCGGGAACGCCTGATGCGGAAATGGAGCTGCTGCTGGGCGAGATCGCGAAGCTGGGCGGGAGGACGCAGACGTTGGCTCGGCAAGGCTTGAAGCAGGCGCTGGCCGAACTGGTCCGCGCGGAGGACGTTCGCAAGGCGACACTGTGGCAGACGGCCGAGCTGATGGCGCTTGGCGTGGAGGAGTGCCTGCGTGGGCTGGGCGTGGAGATTGTGTCGCCCTATGCAGGCAAGCACGCGCTGGCCGAGTGCGACCTGGGCGTGACCGGCGCGGACGCGGCCTTCCCGGAGACGGGAACGCTACTGCTCCGTTCCGACCCCGACCGGCCGCGCATGGTGTCGCTTCTGCCGCGCATCCATCTTGCGCTTATCAATGAAGGCATTCTGCTGCCCGATCTGTCTCCCGGGCTTCAGCAGGTCAGGGAGGACGGTTACTTCGTGTTCGTGACCGGGCCAAGCCGCACCGCCGATATCGA
>JALOOB010000284.1 GCA_025454635.1 Anaerolineae bacterium | reverse complement strand
TCGAAGATGAACTCCTCGTCCAGCGTTCCGACGCGCGTCTTGCCGTCCGGCAGGTACACGTCGTAGGCGCCCGTGTCCGGGATCGCGCCGGGGTTGTTGAGCGCGAGCAGGCGGGTGCCTGGCAGGGCTGTAAGCCGGTTGTTGGCCCGGTCCCAGTGGATCCGCGCCTGGAGAGACCCATGCCCCGGTCCGCCGACTTGCTGGAAACGGCCGGAGACCATGCCCAGCACCGACTCCCACGCGCTGCGGGAGAGGTCGCGGTAAGGGTAGGCGCGGCAGACGAGCGCGTAGAGCGACTCCGCGTCCCACTCGTCCACCGCAACCGCAGCGATAACCTGCTGGCTCAGCACGTCGAGCGCGTTCGATGGCGTGTGGACCGGCTCGACAGCCCCGTCGAGCATCCCCCGCGCGACGGCAGCCGCTTCGACCAGATCCTCGCGGTGGGTTGCGTAGATGCGCCCTTTGCTCGTCTGCCCGACGAGGTGGCCGGAACGGCCAACGCGCTGAAGGCCCTGCGCCACGCTGCGGGGCGCCTGAAGCTGCACGACGAGGTCGACGTGCCCGATGTCGATGCCGAGTTCGAGCGTGCCGGTCGAAACCAACGCGGGCAGCTTGCCCTTCTTGAGCGCCTCTTCCATCTCGCGGCGCGACTCGCGGGACGCGCTCCCGTGGTGCGCCTTGATCGGCCCCTCCACGCCAAGAGCGAAAATGCCCTTGTCGCGCATGACCCCGCCGGGCGCCAGCGCTTCCGTGGAGCCGGGCTCAATTTCCTCCGAGCGCTCGGCCGCGATCTGCGCGTTGAGCCGGTCGGCCGTTCGTTCGGCAAGCCGCCGATTGTTGGCGAACACCAGCGTGGTGCGGTGGCGCATGATATCGCCGAGCACCTGCGGCACGACCGACGGCCAGATCGAGTCGCCCGGGAGATCGCGGAAGTCCTCCACCGGCATGACGACTTTCAGGTCGAGGGGCTTCTTGTAGCCGGTGTCGACGATCGTGACCGGGCGCGGCTGACCCTGCGCGTCCTGTCCTGCCAGAAACCGCGCGGCTTCTTCGAGCGGGCGAATGGTGGCCGAAAGGCCGATGCGCTGGATAGGGTGTCCGGCGAGGTGTTCGAGTCGCTCCAGGCTCAGCGCAAGGTGCGCACCGCGCTTCTCGCCCACGAGAGTATGAATCTCGTCGATAATCAACGACCGGACCCCGCGCAGCATGTCGCGGCCGCGCGGGCTTGTCAGGATCAGGTAGAGCGACTCGGGCGTGGTGATCAAAATATGCGGGGGGCGCTTCACCATGGACGCGCGGGCGTGCGACGGCGTGTCGCCGGTGCGCACCGCTGTGCGGAGGGGTGGCAGCGGGGGCAAGGGACCGCCCTTGACATAGCCCAGGCGTTCCGCCTCCGCGCGAATGCCCGCCAGCGGCGCCTGGAGGTTGCGCTCGATGTCGTTGTTGAGTGCCTTGAGCGGGGAAATGTAAAGCAGGCGGACCGACTGATTAGGCGCGCCCCCTTCCTCCGCCAACTCCCGGTAGATCTCGTCGATGCCCCACAGAAACGCGGTGAGCGTCTTGCCCGAGCCGGTGGGCGCGAGAATCAAGGTATTCTCCCCGCGCGCGATGGCCGGCCACCCCTGCGCCTGCGGCGGCGTCGGGCGGCCCAGCGCGCGCTCGAACCAACTACGGACCGGGGCGGAGAAGTAAGACAGTGCATCCGTGGAATAGCTGTCGCCAGTCATTGCGCGCTCCCGTTTGCCTGCTGCTCGACAAGTCACCGCAATGATAGCGCAAAAGTTCTATTCCAGCAACGCGCGTTAGCGGCTGGCGAGGGGCTGCAAATGCGCACGAAAACGCAGGCATCCTGAGCGGCGCGGTTTGCCACAGCAAAGCGCATAGCCAAAGGACGCCCGCGTATGTTATTGCTCACCGCCCCGCCACCACAAAATTGAAGCTCCCCACCAACCCGTCCGCACCCTGCGCGATCTCGACCACCAGCGCCGGGCTGAAGATCCGGTCCGTCGCGTTCGCCACCGCGTCCGGCAGGTACAGCTGCGACGTGAGCGTTGCGCCGCCGGGCGGCGTCACCTTGACGTGGATGTGCGGCGTGCGGCCCGGATACTCGCCGGGAACGACCGTCTCCATCGAGTAGCGGCCCTCAGCGTCCGTGAGCGTGAAGCCGCGCAGCGTGTAGCCCGTATTGTCATACACCCCCGCTGCGTCCGCCTGCCAAAAATCGACGCGCGCGCCGGGCAGGGGTTGGCAGGCTTGGTCCAGCACGTAGCCCGTAAGCAGCAGTCGCGTGCCGTTCATGCCTGGTTGGAACAGCGAGTTCGTCTCGGGCGGGTTGGCCGTGTAATACGGCCCTTCCGTCTGCGTGGGCGTAAGCGCGCCGGGGACGCATGCGATTGCCGCCGGCTCAGTCGGCGCGACAGGCTCGGCGGTGGGCGCGGGGGTCTCCGTCGGCGCCGCAGATGCAGTCGGCGCGGGCGGCGCCGTCGGCAGCGGCGCAGTTGTGGGAGGCGCGGTCACCGCGGCATCAACCGTGGCCGTCGTTTGGGGCTCCTGGCTCACCGCAGGCGCCTCCGCGGCCGGGGGAGCGGCGGGGTCAGGGGTTGGCGCGGCCTCAGTCGAGCCGGGCGCTTCCGTCGCGGCCGGCGCGGTGGTCACAGCGGGCGAAGTTTCAGCAAACGGCGGAGTGGCCGGTCCTGACGAAATGCCCACACAACCTGCGACCAACAATACAAGCGCGATCATCGCGCCGAACATCATCCGCTTAGCTCTCATCTTCACCTCGGAACTTGCGACACTATGTCCAATGTCCTTTCCCGCGGCCCGGATTTGCGCTACACTCAGGCCGCAAGGAGGCAATTTCATGAAGGCATTGGTGCTGGAAGCATACAACGAATTGGTCTACCGGGACGTGCCAGAACCTACACTCGCGGCCGACGAGGTTCTGATCGAGGTCAAGGCATGCGGCATCTGCGGGAGCGACGTCCACGGCATGGACGGCAGCACAGGTCGCCGCATCCCGCCCATCATCATGGGACACGAGGCCGCTGGGGTGATCGTCGAGGTCGGCCCGGCCGTAGACGCATGGCAGGGGGGTGAGCGCGTCACGTTCGACTCGACCATCTACTGCGGCGAGTGCTACTACTGCCGCGCGGGACAGGTGAACCTCTGCGAGAATCGGCGCGTTCTCGGCGTGTCGCCGGGGACCTACCGGCAGCACGGCGCGTTCGCGGATCTGGTTGCGGTGCCCGCGCGCATCCTGTACCGCCTGCCCGACTCCGTCACGTTTGTCCAGGCCGCCATGCTTGAGCCGCTATCCGTCGCATTCCACGCGGCCAGCCTGCCCAAGATCAGGCTGGGCGACAGCGCAGTCGTGGTCGGCGCGGGCATGATCGGTCTGCTGGTCATCCGGGCTCTGCGGCTTGCGGGGTGCGGGCTGGTCGTCGCGGTCGACCTCGACCCGGCTCGGCTGGCTGCAGCAAAGCAGTTCGGCGCGGACGTCGGCCTGGTGTCTGGGCCGGATGTCCCCGCGCAGGTGCAGGCCATGACCGAGGGCCGGGGCGCGGACCTGGCGTTTGAGGTGGTCGGCGTGACCGCAGCCGTGCAGACCGCGCTCGCCGCTTTGCGGAAAGGCGGCAGCCTTACGCTGGTCGGCAACCTTTCGCCCATGGTTGAGCTACCCCTGCAATCCGTGGTCACGCGGCAGATCACGCTCTACGGATCATGCGCGTCGAGTGGGGAGTACCCGGCGTGCATCGACATGCTCGCGCGCGGCGCAGTCGACGTGGCGCCGCTGATCAGCGCGGTTGCGCCGCTCAGTGACGCGGCCGCATGGTTTGGCCGGCTGTACCGGCGCGAGCCGGGTTTGATGAAAGTGATTGTGGAGCCAGGAGCATGAGCGAGAACTTGTTTGATCTCACGGGCAAGGTCGCCATCGTGACCGGCGCGAGCCGCGGGCTTGGGCAGTATATGGCGCGCGCGCTGGCCCGCGCCGGCGCGGACCTCGTGATAACGAGCCGCAAGATCGAGGCGCTGCAGCTGTTCAAGGAGGAGATCGAGGCGCTCGGCCGCCGCGCGCTGCCGGTGGAGCTGGACGTGCGCGATTACGACAGCATCCAGCGGCTTGTGCCGGCTGTGCTGGAACATTACGGGAAGATCGACGCGCTCGTCAACAACGCCGGTCTCAACGTGCGCAAGCCCGCGCTCGACATCACATGGGATGACTGGAACGTGGTTCTGGAGACGAACCTGCGCGGAACGTTCTTCGTGAGCCAGGCGGTCGCGCGCGCCATGATCCCCCAGCGCAAGGGCCGCATCATCAACATCGGCTCCGTCACAACCGTGTTCGGCTATGCCGGGCTCGGCCCCTACACCGCAAGCCGCGGCGGCACGAAGCAGCTCACGATGAGCCTGGCCGACGACTGGGGCCCCCACGGTATTACGGTGAACTGCCTCGCGCCCGGCTGGTTCAAGACCGCGCAGAACGCCGTGCTGTACGAGGACCAGGAGTGGCTCGCGTACATCGTCGACCGCATACCGCTCAAGCGGCCGGGCCAGCCGCACGACCTCGACGGCGCGGTGGTCTTCCTCGCCTCAGACGCCAGCGAGTACATCACCGGTCAGACCCTCCTCGTCGACGGCGGCATCAGCACCGGCGCGACGCGCGCCACGGCGAAAAAGACCCGGTAACTCACTTACGCGTCCCCCGCAAAAAGAGGCCGCGATCAGTGCGCGATCGCGGCCTTAATGCCCGTGCGGTTGGCCGCCGTGTACGCCACGATGGGCCGTCCCGCGGCCACCCCAAGCGTCGGATTCTGCCCACCGT
>JALOOB010000283.1 GCA_025454635.1 Anaerolineae bacterium | reverse complement strand
GACAACCTCAGATCATGCGGCATCGGGGCCGTCTCGTCGCGCCGAGTTCTGGCAGGGCGCACGCGACGAGACGCCGATCCTCCTGGGCGTCGCGCCGTTCGGGTTGATCTTCGGCGCGCTCGCCATCGCCGCGCAGCTTTCGCCGGGCCAGGCGCAGGCCATGTCGTCGGTGATCTTCGCCGGCTCCGCGCAGTTCATCGCCGCGCAGTTGTTCGGCGTGGGCGCGTCCGCCGCGGTCATCGTGATGGTCGTCTTCGTCGTCAACCTGCGCCACGCGCTTTACAGCGCGTCGGTCGCCCCGTACTTGCGGCATCTCGGCCCCGCATGGAAGGCAGCGCTCGCCTACCTGCTCACCGACGAGGCGTACGCGGTGATCATCATGCGCTTCCAGCGGGAGGGTCCTGCTCCCCGACGCCACTGGTACGCGCTCGGCGCTGGGCTGACGCTGTGGCTCTGCTGGCAGCTGAGCACCGCAATCGGCATCTTCGTCGGCGCGCAGTTCCCGAAAGATTGGCCGCTCAGCTTCGCCCTGCCGTTGACCTTTATCGCTCTGGTCGTGCCCGCACTGAAGGACCGCGCAAGCGTCGCGGCGGCCGCAGTCGCGGCCGTGGTTGGGCTGCTGAGCGCGGGGCTGCCGTACAAAACCGGGCTCATGATCGCCGCGTTGATCGGCATTGCCGTCGGGCTGCTGGTCGAGCGGAGGCGCGCATGAGCGTCTGGCTGATGATCTTAGCTGCGGGCGCAGTCACGTTCCTCACGCGCGCATCCTTCATCTTCCTGCTCGATCGCGTCAAAATGCCGGACTGGTTCTGGCGCGGCCTGCGATTCGTGCCCGTCGCGGTGCTGTCGGCCATCATCCTGCCGGAGACTGTGACCCGGAACGGCGCGCTCGATCTGTCCTGGCGCAATCCGCAGATTATCGCCGCGCTCCTTGCGGTCCTTGTGGCCTGGCGGACGCGCAACATCCTGCTCACGATTCTGGCCGGCATGATCGGGCTGCTGGCCGCGCAAGCCTTGCTCGCACTGTAACCTCCAACCCGGCTTCCGAATCGATCAATTATCTCTATACTTAGTTTTGACAAAGATTATACATCCTGGTAGAATCCTCACATACGGTGCGCTCCGCGTTGGTTACAATGGGCTCGCGAGGATGAAATGGCGAAGCTAGGACGCATTCTGCTCGGAGTTTTGATAGTGTTGGTCCTTCTGGTGGTCGTCGGGCCATTCCTGGTCCCTGTGCGCCCGCTGGAAGGGCTCGTTCCCCCCCAGCAGCTCGCCGACCCCGATAGCAAGTTTATGGAGGTCGACGGCCTCCAGTTCCACTATAAGGACGCGGGCGAAGGCGCCCCGGCCATGATCCTCCTGCACGGCTTCAGCGCCAGCGAGTTCTCGTGGCGCGAAGTGAGTTGGGACGCGTCGTGCGATTCGACCGGCCCTCTTCCGGGCTGACCGAGCGCCCGCTGCCGGGGCACCCGCGCATGGAAGGCGGCGCAGGGTGGACAGGCGTAAATCCCTACAGCCCGCAGGCGCAGGCGGGGCAGGTCGTCGAGATAATGGACAAGTTGGGGATCGACAAGGCCGTCCTCGTCGGCAACTCGGCGGGCGGGACGATCGCAACGCTCACGGCGCTCGAATATCCCGAGCGCGTCGAGGGCCTGGTGCTGGTCAGCCCGGCGATCTACAACGGGGGCGGCGCGCCCGCATTCATTCGCCCGCTGCTGAACACGCCGCAGCTACAGCGCATCGGGCCGTTGTCCGGGCGGTTCCTGGCGGGCGCCGGCGACCGTCTGTTAACCCTCGCGGACGTTCTGGCCGGTTACCGTAAGGCGACGCAGGCGGAGAACTGGGACCGTGGCCTGTGGGAGCTGACCAAGGCGAGCCAGGACTTGAACCTGGAGACGCGGTTGGCTGAGGTGACGCAGCCAACGCTGGTCATCACGGGCGACGACGACCGCATCGTGCCGACCGCGGACAGCGTCCGCCTCGCCGCCGAGCTTCCGAACGCGGAACTGGTGGTCCTCCCCCAATGCGGGCACGTGCCCCAGGAGGAGTGCCCTGCGCCGTGGCTCGAGGCCGTGACTGAGTTCGTCAAACGATTCGAGTAGAGTGAGGATAGAGATAAGATGGATAGCAAGCTAACCGATAAGCAGGCGAGCGATTTCGAGTTGATGGATACCACGGGTCGCAAGATTCGCCTGTCGGACTATCGCAGCGCCAAGAACGTGGTGTTGGTCTTCAACCGGAGCCTCTACTGACCGTTCTGCCGCCGGCATATGGCGCAGTTGCGCCAGGAGTACAGGGAATTCGTGGTGCGGAATGCGGAAGTGCTGATCGTTTCTCCCGAAGATGAGGCGCAGGTCGTTGCCTTCTGGGAGAAGGAGCGCATGCCCATGCCCGGCTTGGTCGATCCGGGGCACGAGGTGGCGAGCCAGTATGGCCAGAAAGTCAGCATGCTCCAACTTGGCCGTCTGCCGACTCTGCTCGTGCTGGATCGCAGCGGCGCGGTGCGCTATGAGCACCGAGGTTCGAGCATGATGGACATCCCGCAGAACAAGCAGTTGCTGGCTCTGCTCGACGAGTTGAACCGCGAGTGGGAAGTGAAGCCGGTCGAGGAACAGGTTGCAGAATGAGCGGACGCGCGGCTATTGTGTGGGGCGCCGGAGGCGGCATCGGCGGCGGACTGGTGCGTAGGCTCGCAGCGGAAGGCTGGCGCGTCATCGCGGTCACGCGGCGACCGGACGACGTGGACGGCGCCATCGCATCCTTCGATGCGAACGTGGCCGATCCCTTCTCCGTGCAGCGCGCGGTGATGGCCGCGGGCCAGGAAGCCGGCGAGGTCGACCTGTTCGTCTACTCGGCCGGCGACATCGTGTCGCAGCCGGTGGCGGACATGACGCCGGATGGGTGGCGCCGCGTGCTGGATGCTAACCTGAACGGCGCCTTCTACGCCACGCGCTACTGCCTTCCGCTGCTCTCGCCCGCCGCGCCGCTTATCTTCGTCGGCGCGGTCAGCGAGCGCATGCGCTTGCCCGGTCTCAGCGCCTACGCCGCGGCGAAGGCCGGGCTCGAAGCCTTTGCCGACGCGCTCCGCAAGGAAGAGCGCAAGCGCAAGGTCATCGTGCTCCGGCCGGGCGCGGTGAACACCGGCTTCTGGGCCAAGGTCCCGTTCAAGATGCCCGCCGCTGCCCTCACGGTCGAACAGGTTGCGGAGAAGGCGCTGGAGGCCATCGGGAACGGCTCGCAAGGGAACATCGATCTGTAAGGGCGGAACTGAACGACATGCAGCGCGTACGCAACATCTGGCGGCCGGAGGCGTATCACGGTTTCGGCAAAAAAGGCCCGTTCTTCGAAGGCTGGTACTTCAAGCTGGTCGACGCCCGCGAGCGCCACGCGCACGCCGTCATTCCGGGCGTCTTCATCGGCGAAGATCCTGCCGAGTCGCACTGCTTCGTTCAGACCCTTGATGGGGCCACCGGACACAGCACGTACCATCGTTATCCCTACGAATCCTTCAAGGCGGCCCCGGATCGCTTCGAGATCGAGGTAGGCCCCAATCGCTTTACGCGCGAAGCGTTCTCGCTCGACATCCGCTCGCCCGAGCGCGAGATGCGCGGCGAGTTGCGGTTCTCCGGCGGCAAGGCATGGCCTGTGACCTGGCTCTCGCCCGGCATCATGGGCTGGTACGCGCTCGTGCCCTTCATGGAATGCTATCACGGCGTGCTCAGCTTCGACCACCGCATCGACGGCGCATTAACCATCGACGGCCAGTCGGTTGACTTCAGCGCCGGCCGGGGGTACATTGAGAAGGACTGGGGGCAAGCGTTCCCCCGGGCTTGGGTTTGGATGCAAAGCAACCACTTCGCCGTCTCCGGCTCCTGCATCACCGCCTCGGTTGCGATCATTCCTTGGTTGGGCAACGCGTTCAACGGCTTCATCGTCGGCCTTTGGCATGGGGGCAAGCTGTACCGGTTCGCGACTTACACCGGCGCGCGTATCGAGCGACAGGAGGTGACGGACGATCGCGTCTTCCTCGCCTTTGCCGACCGCTCCCACCGCATCGAAATCGATGCGACCCGCGCGTCCGGCGGCTTGCTCCACTCTCCCGAACGCACCGCCATGCTCCAGCGCGTCATGGAGAGCCTCACCGCAACCATTCGCGTCCGGCTGATTGAGCGGCGCACAGGCGCGGTGCTATTTGACGACAGCGGGCGGCACGCAGGGCTTGAGGTCGTGGGCGACCTGCCCCCGCTCGCAAAGGTAGGCAAATGACAGGTTATCAGCCGGGTCCGATTGCGTTGCTCGGCTCAGGCGAGACAGCCGCAGCGGGTGGCCGCGTCTTCGAGACCCTCGCGCGCGATCTGCCGCGCGGCTTCCGCGCCGCAATCCTTGAAACCCCCGCGGGCTTCGAGCTCAACAGCGAGCGGGTGGCGGGCCGAATCGCGACATTCGCCCAACTCCGCCTGAACAGCTACGCCGCTCAGGTCGACGTCATTCGCGCCCGTCGGCGCGGCACGCCTCTCTCGCCCGACGATCCGGCAGTTACCGCGCCGCTGCTCCGCGCGCAAATGATCTTTGCCGGCCCTGGCAGCCCAACCTACACCGTCCGCCAGTTGTCCGGCGCGCTGGCGTGGGAGCGGGTTCGCGCAGCGCATGCCCTCGGCGCGGCGTTGATCTTCGCCAGCGCCGGCGCGATTGCGATCGGGCGTTACGCCCTACCCGTATACGAGATTTACAAGGCCGGTCATGACCTGCGCTGGCATGCGGGGCTGGACCTGCTTGGCCCCTTCGGGTTGAACCTTGCCGTCGTCTCCCACTGGAACAACACGGAAGGGGGCGCGGAGCTGGACACCCGCTACTGTTTCATGGGCAAGGACCGCTTCGACGAATTGGCGCGTCTGCTCCCGCCCGATGCGACCATCGTGGGAATCGACGAGCATACCGCGCTGACCATTGATCTAGCCGGCGCTCGCGCCGCCGTGCTCGGCCAAGGCCGCATCACGGTGATTCGCGATGGCCGCGAATTGACCTTCTCCGACGGAGAGTCCTTTGCTCTGGGCCTGCTCGGGCCGTTCCGTCCGGCAGAGCCCCTTGCGTCTCTCCCGGCGGAGACCGTGGCCGAGGCGCTGGCCGCGCGTAACCCGGCCGACGAACCCGCGCCCGACGAGGTGCTGGCGCTCGCCAACGCGCGCCAGGCAGCCCGCATCGCGCGCGACTGGGCGCGCGCGGACCAGTTGCGCAACAAGATCGAGGCGCTCGGCTGGCAGGTGCAGGACACCCCTGACGGGCCGTCGCTGACGCCGGAGGCGGGCGGCCGATGATCTGGGACTTTCAGGACGCGCTGACGCGGCGGTTGCTGCTGTGGTCTGCCCTGAGCGTCGCCGCGGGCGCGCTCATGCTGATCTTCGGCGATGCATTCTGGCGCGGCTTCGGGTTGCAGGCCGTGGTGTGGGGCGCCATCGATGCCGGCATCGCCTTTTTCGGCCGCCGCGCATCCGGGAAGCGCCGGCTCGCGCACCTCGGCGGCCCCTCCATCGCCGAACGCGAGGCCGCGAACCTGCGCCGCCTGCTGTGGATCAACACGGGACTCGATGTGCTGTATGTGGTCGGCGGGATTGTTCTGATATATACTATCGGTCAGGATGATCCATTTGCGCGCGGCAACGGTTGGGGCATTGTCGTTCAGGGCGCTTTCCTGTTCCTTTTTGACCTGCTCCATGCGCTCGCCGTCCCAAAGGAGCAGCCTGCGCTCCCGCCGTTTGAAGCGTTCGCCGGGCCGCAGCACGAACCGTTCACCCTCGAAGGCGGCCGGCCCGCGGCGCTGCTGCTGCACGGCTTTCTCGGCACGCCCGCCGAGATGCGGAGCCTGGGCGAGGCGCTGCATGGCGAAGGGTGGACCGTCCACGCGCCGCTGCTGCCGGGTTTCGGCGCGGATATCGGCACGCTGCTGGAGCGGCGGCACGAGGAATGGATCGCCGCCGCGGAGCGCGCCGCGGCTGACCTTGCGGGCAAGGGGCACGCGCCCCTGTTGATCGTCGGCTATTCGATGGGCGCCGCTTTGGCCTTGATCGTGGAGAAGCGCGCTCAACCTGGGGCGATGGCGCTGCTCGCGCCGTTCTCCTGGCCTGAGCCGCGCTGGCTCCCGCCGGTGGAGTTCCTGGTGCGGCCTTTCTTGCCGATT
This sequence comes from Anaerolineae bacterium, assembly GCA_025454635.1. Lineage (GTDB taxonomy): Bacteria > Chloroflexota > Anaerolineae > CG2-30-64-16 > CG2-30-64-16 > JALOOB01. Next base: position 864 of record JALOOB010000283.1, on the reverse strand, counting down.
GGCTTTCGTCCGATGCGCAAGGCGAATTTCGACAGCCCGGAGATGCGCAGCGGCATGGGGAGGTTCATGCCGGGTGTCGACCTCGACGATCCCGCCGTGCGGAGCGCCATTCGCGATTTTCGCGTCCCGCTCGGCTTGATCGATCAAATCCGGGCCGTGTCGCGCAGGGCGAAGGCCGCATCCGCAGGCAGCGCCGCCCCGCTGCTCGTGGTTCAGGGCAAGCGCGACACCGTAGCCCGCGCGGCGCAAACCGAGATATTGATCGGCCGACTACCCAAGAAGCCGGTCAGGCCGTGCTCGACTTCATTCGCACAACAGAGTAACGTCGCCATGTCCCTCGTCCTCAACTTACGCAAGCAATTGTCCCCGTCTGACTGGCGCGGCGGCTCCCGCGGCCTGCTGATCGCGTGGCTGGTTAGCATGATCTCCATGCCCATCGTCCAGTGGTTGCTCGGCGACCGCGCGCTGCTGGCCGGCGTAATCCTGAGCGTGGTGCTGCAGGCCAGCTTATCCGTTCTGCTCGTCAGCCAGGCCGCCGGCTGGAAGCGCACCGCCCTCCTGGTCGGGACGGTCGTCGTGGTCGCGTGGGCGTCCGAAGCGATCGGCTCCAAGACCGGCTTTCCGTTTGGCGCGTACCACTACACCGACCGCCTCCAGCCCCAACTGCTCGGCGTGCCGCTGCTCATCCCGCTCGCATGGCTGATGATGCTTCCCCCCGCGTGGGCCGTCGCTCAGCGCATCACGGGCAAGGTGAGCGGCGCCGCCTTCGTGGCGGTGAGCGCGCTGGCATTCACCGCCTGGGACCTCTTCCTCGATCCGCAAATGGTCCATTGGGGCCTGTGGGTGTGGGATCAGCCGGGGCAG
>JALOOB010000282.1 GCA_025454635.1 Anaerolineae bacterium | reverse complement strand
TGCCGGGGTAAGCGGAGGCAACGGACACGCCGGCCTCCCATGCGCCGCGCGCTACGGCCTCATCGCCGGAGAGCAATCGGATCACTTTTCAACCTCCGATTAGAATACGCAGGCAGAGAACGTAACCACAAAGACTCAAAGACACAAAGCTACACTAAGGCTCTTAAATCTTTTCGTGTAGCTTCGGTTCCGATATTCTTAGTGGCCAGTGTTCCAGCCACTCACGGTAACGCAATTGCCGCGCTTCGGCCATGATTTTTATCAGCAAGACTCCAAAAATGCGAGCGCGATCTGGTTGTAGAATCGGGGATTGCCGACGTGCATGGCGTGCGACGCATCAGGGATGACCACCGGCGCCCGCGCCGCGGGCAAACACTGGGCCAGGTCGTCCGTGACCATGCCGAACAGCGCCGGGCTCAGCGCCCCCTTGCAGAGCAGCACCGGCTGCGCCAGCCTCTCCGCGTCCTCGCACGCGAACGGCGGAAAATACCGGTTCGCCAGCGTCTCGGCCTTCATCTCCGGCGCGTTGTCCATCATCATCTGGTAGCCCCGCCGCCCCAGCTGCGCGAACACCGGCCGCCCCATCACCCCGTCGAGGAACAGCCGCGCGCCATCCTCCAGCCGGTCTTGTTGCTCGAACGCCGCTCGCGCGGGCAGCCACGCCTCGTCGAGGAACCGCTGCCAGTGCGCCTTCCCGCCCGGAATGTGCGCCAGCCACGGCAGCAGCGGCGGTTCGCCCAGGATGATCGAGCGCACCAGTTCGGGATGCTGGGCCGTCATGTACAACCCGACATTGCCCCCGTAAGACGAGGTGATTAGGTGGACCGGCCGATCCGCCAACGCCCGGATCAGCGCGGCCAGGTCCTCCGCGTGCAGTTCGGCCGAGTAGTCGCTGCCGTCGCCGTCCCACGGGTTCGGGTAATGGTAGCGCCGGCTGTACGCGATGACGCGATACCGCCGCGCAAACGCCAAACGCCTCCATCTGGTAGCGCCACGAGCGATAATCGTCCAGGCTGCCGTGAACGAAAACCACGGTCTCGCGGCCGCTTCCCGCGCTGGCATAGCTCAACCGCGCCCCGTTGACGGCGATCGTCTGAACGTTCTCGTTCACGCCGCCCGTTCCCCGTTCGGCGGCTCGACGTGAATCACCACCCGGCCCAGGTTGGCGACCCGGTTGCGCAGCTCGCTCTCGACCCGCTCCGTCAGCGTGTGCGCCTCCGTGATTGGCAATTCCGCGTCCATCGCGCAGTGGAACGTCACCTGCAACTCGCCGCCGATCTTGCGCACCGTCACTTCGTGCGGGTGGCAGCCCAGCCCGTTCTCCGCCTCCAGCTCCGCCAGCACTTCGCGCACCCGCGCCTCGTCTGCCCCGCTGGCTTCCTTGCGGATCAGCCCGTCGCTCGTCGGCTCAATGTGCGTGGTCACCTGGTCGATCGCCGGAAGCGTCTTGCGCAGCGCCTCTTCGAACGCGGTCGCCTGCCGGTGCGCCTCTTCTACGGTCAGCGTGTCGCTCACTTCGAGATGCAGTTCGAGCAAGTGCCCGCCGCTTTGCAGGTCGTAAATGCGCACGCCGTGCGCGCCCAGGCCGTGTTGCGCGGCCAGCATCCGCACGCTCGTCAATACTCCCTCGTGGTCCGACCGGACCGGGTCGACTTGCACCACCACGTCCGCGCCCGGCAGAATCTCGCGCACCGCGCGCTCGGCCGCCGTCGCGATCTCGTGCGTCCGCTCCAACGGCGTGTCTCGCGCCACCGTCAGCCGCACGTCCGCAAAGCTCTCCGGCCCGCTCCGCCGCACGCGCACCTGCCGCACGTCCAGCACCCCCGGCACGCGCACCGCGTGCGCGACTTCCTCCCGCAGCGACGCCGGAACGCCGTCGATCAGCGCGGCCACGGTGCGCGTTCCCAGTTGCAAACTCACATACACGACGATGCCCGCGACGATCAGCGCGGCGATCGCGTCCGCCTTCGCCAGCCCGGGGATGCCCAGCCGCTCCGACAGCCACACGAACCCAAGCCCCACGATGACCACCGCGGACGACCAGATATCCGTCGAGAAGTGCAGCGCGTCCGCCTCCAGCGCCTGGCTGTCATACTTCTTCGCCGTGCGATAGAGCATCCGCGACCGCGACCAGTCCACCGCGATCGCCACGCCCATCACGACGAAGGCCCAGATATTCACCTCGACGTGCACCTCGTCCGAGAGCAGCCGTCGCACAGCCTCATAGATGATCCACGCGCACGTGCCGAGCAGCAGCAACGTCTCGAACAGGGCCGACAGGTTTTCAATCTTGCCGTGCCCGTACAGATGCTCCTCGTCCGCGGGTCGCCCGGACAGCCTGACCGCGACGAGGGTCACCACGGCCGCCACGAGGTCGAGCCCGCTGTGCGCCACCTCCGCCAGGATGCCGAGGCTGCCGGTCATGATCCCAACGACCAGCTTGAAGAGGGTCAGAAAGACCGCTGCGATGACCGAGTTGAGCGCCGCCCCGCGTTTCTCGCGCTCCGCTTCGGAGTTGCCTTCACCGTGTGAAGCCATCTTCTCATTCCGTATTCAGCCGGAACGCTGCTACCTGCGCAGGCGCCAGCGCGAGCGTAGCGAATCCGTCTCGCGCCGCAAACCGGTCGCCTGTCAGGATGTCTTCGAGCGCCTCTTGTTCCGTGGCCAGAGGCACGCGAACGCTTTGCGCATTTGCCATGTCACTGTTGCAGAGGACGGCGAGCCTCGCGCCTCCTTCGAGGACGCGCTCGAACGCGATCACGCGCTCATTGTCCGGTGTCAGCGGGCGCAGCGCGTTGCCCGACGCCTCTGTCACCGCCCTCTGATACGGCAGGCGCGCTTTGAGCATCCTACGCAGCGCATCGACGAGGGTCGCGCGCCGCGTCCAATCGTAGGCCGCCGCGCTGAACAGCGGCAGCGCTTCGGGCGGCAGCGCCGCCTGCTCCTCCGCCGCGAAGTCGAAACCGGTGTTGATCGGGTGCGTCTCCGCCAGCTCCAGCCCGCCGTGGATATACGGGATACCCGGCAGGAACGCGCCCACCGTCATGGCGTACAATGCAAAGTCCCGCCCGCCGGGCCAGCGCACCGCGCGCGGGGTGTTGTGGTTCTCCGGTGTTGCCATGAAGGGCACGGGTGTGCCCTTCGTCGCCAGCTCGCCCAGCCAGGTCGCCAGTCCCGCCGGGTCACGGACGGTTTGCATGAACGGCCCAAGGCAGACGTTGTACCCTTCGCGCCGGCTGCTCTGCCTGAGCTGGAAATCCTCTGCCCACAAGGCGAAATCCGGGTTCACCCCGCGCGCCCGCGCCACCATTCGCTGCTTCAGCTCCTGCGGCAGCGCGTGCCCCATGTCGATCATCACGCCGTCGATGCCGTACGCGCGCTGGTAATGTGGGATCACCTCAACGATCCGGTCCCACAACGGCCCCACCGCGTTCTCCGCCCGCGCCAGCCGCCGGTCGTACATTCTGACGGTGTTATAAGCAATATAATTGAAGTCAGCGCCGTTAGCATCGGTGTCATCGTACAGCCGCAGGTACGTGACGTCGCTCCACGGCGGCTGATCCGAGTCGGGCGTCCAGTCGCAAAACGCGCCTGGAATGCGCACGAGAACCATTTCGCCCGTGTGGGGATCACGCGAAACGCCGCGCCACCGTCCTCCGACCAGCCGCACCGTGTCGGCCGTAGGTGGAGGCAGGAACATCCGCCGGTAGCTCGCATGAGGCGGCAGCAAATCCTCGTAAACGCCCGTCCCAACCTGGCGGTAGATCTTCTCCAACTCGTCGCGCGTAAACAGCGGCGCGCCGTAGACCTCCTCCGACGTCTCGCCCGGCTCGCGGTCGCGGATCTCCTCGCGTATCCAGTAGAACCATTCCGGGTGCTCGCCCGCCCACGCCGCATCTTTCGCCGCGGTTCGAAAGACAAACTCCACCACGACGCGCAGCCCGAGATGGTGCGCCACTTCGACGAACGCTGCAAACTCGGCTTCCGCGCCCAGCCCCAGCGCCGGCTCGCTCTGGTTCTCGTCGAGCGCGTACGGGTCGCGAATGGCAAATGGGCTGCCGAGGTTGCCCTTGTTGCCGTCGCGGCCGATTGCCGTGATAGGTAGCAGGTGGACGGCGTTGCAGCCGAGCGATCGGATGAAGGGCAGGAGGGTGATGGCTTTGAGGAAGGTCCCCGTCTCGCGCCAGCCGTCCGCGCGCGGCTTAGCCGCGATCACGCCGTCGCCGTCGTGGTCCCACGCGGCCGCCGCGCGAACGAACAAGTTGTACGCGACGGCGTAACGGCTCCACTCGCCCGGTCCGTCGGGGTTGACCACAAGAGGTTGCGACGGCTGCCGCAGGATGGCTTCGATGCGCCCGAGGAAAAACCGGTCCGGCGTGACGGCCTGCGCGTCCACCGGCCCGTGCGGGTCGAGCCACAGGCCGGGCGCCCGGTATGTCTGCGCAAAGCGGCCGACGTCACCTTCGGCTGCAATGCGTTCGCGCAATCGCTCCAGTACGCGCGCGATGGCCGGATAAGGCATGGCCGCCCTACTGAATCGAAAGTTTGTCCGAAACCAGGCTCGCGAGGAAGGTGCGCGTCGACCCGTCCATAAAGTTGACGGTGATATTCATGTCCTTCCCCTGCGGCTCCGGCGAGATCTCCGTGATCTGCCCCGCGCCGAAACGCTGGTGGTACACGTCCATCCCCTGCCGGAAGGCCGGGGGCGGGCCGCCTGCCTTCTTGTTCGCCGGGGCCTGCGACGCAAGGTTGGCCTGCCGCTCATACCACATCTCAGCGTAGACGCCCAAGCGCTCCGGCACGGTTAGCTTTGTCGTGAACTCGCCCGCCCGTCGCCGCGCCTGGCTCAACAGGGGCATCAGCGCCTGCTTGCGCGCATGGGGCACCGCGCCGTTTTGCGCCAGCTGCGCGGTCGCGCGCGATAACGCCATTTCGATCCGTCGCAGCGGGTTCTTCGGCTCATCCTCCGCGTCGATGCTCACCAGCACGACGCCATGCTCCCGGCAGACCGCCTCGCGCGCGTCCTCCCGCTCTTGCTCCTGCTCCACTTCCTGATCGCTCTTGCGCCGCTTCTGCTCCCGGCCTTCCAGCCCCACGAAGCGCACCGCCACATTGATGTCGCGATACAGGTAGTCCAGCTTCAGCCGCCGGTTGGTTTCCGGGTTAACTAGCCATTCGGGCGTAACATTCAGTTCCGCGTCGAAGCCCTCGAAAATACGCGCCAGCACTTCGCGCCAGCCGTTGACCAGGTTTGCTTGCATATGACCGCCGGTGACGTAATGAACGTGCGCCGCACGGAGCGCGGCGCACGTTTAGGAATTGATCATAACACAGAAAGGAGCAGAATAAAAGCTTTCTTGGGACAGCGAAAGCGGAAAGCTCAGAATCTCTCGCGTCCTGCCCTCTGCGGCAAAAACCCGCGCATTCGTCCGTATCCACTAAATCGGATATAATACCCTCTCTAGTTTCACTCTGGAGGCGCGGCCTGGACCTCGAAAAGCTCTACTCAAACGTGCCCGAGCCGAGGCACGTCTGGGTCACCGACCGGCAGAGCGTCACGCCCGGCCGCAGCATCGAAGCGGACGACGCATGGGACGAGTTCCTCGCGCGCTCCCCGTTCGGCCACATCCTCCAATCCGCGCGTTGGGCGCAGCTCAAATCCGACTTCGGTTGGACCGCGCAGCGCGTCGTCCTCCGCTCCATCCCATCCCCCGACGCGCCCCTCCTCGGCGGCGCGAGCATCCTCTTCCGCAAGCTGCCCTGGGGCCAAACCGTGGCCTACGTGCCCAAAGGACCGGCGGTCGACTGGTCCGAC
>JALOOB010000001.1 GCA_025454635.1 Anaerolineae bacterium | reverse complement strand
CAAAGTCGATGTGGCCGCCTGTCTCGGTGCGACGTGGATCGCTGGGGGCGTCGTCGGTACCATCCGCCTTCTAGCGCGAAGCCTTCGTCCTGGGGTCAGCATCCTTATCGGCGAACCCTACTGGCGGCAATTGCCCCTGACGGAAGGGGTCGCCCGGGGTTGCCTGGCCGGCGCGATCGCCGACTTTCTCGTGCTTCGAGAACTTCTCGCGATGCTCGGCGACCTGGGCTGTGACGTCGTCGAAATGGTACTGGCAGACCAAGACAGCAGGAACAGATAAGAAGCGGCCAAGTGGCTGACGATGCGCCGATGGCTGTAGGCCAATTCCGACGACGAGCTCGCGCCGGAAGTTCGCGCCAAGCTGAGCGCGGCACCCGCGCGCTACGCCGTATACACGCGCGAGTACCTGGGTTGGGGCGTGTTCGCGCCGATGGCGCGATGTTGAAGCATCGACCGCGGGAACTCGGCTCTTGTTGCCGCCCTAGCACGCCGTGCACGACGTCCGCGCAGCAAGCTCGACTCCAGTGAGTTGTCCACTGGCATGCCCTTGTGCGTGAGTCCTGCGTCAGCGGCCCGAGGTCGTCATGAAATCCGTCGCCGCTTGAGTAGCGGGCATTCCCTTGCCCGTGTGAGGGAGAAGGCGCATAGCGGTCACGATGAAGCGCGCCATCGTTCGGGAATGGGCGTCCAGCGCCATCCCCAATCGGGGATCGTGGCGCTACGCCGAGTGGTGGCGCAGACGCAGCGCATTCACGATCACCGACACGGACGACAGGCTCATGGCTGCGGCCGCGAGCATGGGCGACAGCAGCCACCCGAAGAAGGGGTAGAGCACCCCGGCTGCAACGGGAATGCCGAGGGCGTTGTAGATAAAGGCGAACACCAGGTTCTGCTTGATGTTTCGAACGGTTGCTGCGGAGAGGCGGCGAGCCCGGGCGATCCCGCGGAGGTCGCCCTTTACGAGGGTCACCTGGGCGCTTTGCATGGCTACGTCGGTTCCTGTTCCCATGGCGATGCCCACGTCGGCGGCTGCCAGCGCCGGGGCGTCGTTGATGCCGTCTCCGGCCATGGCGACCACGCGTCCCCTCCCACGGAGGGTACGCACGATGGCGGCTTTGTCGGCGGGCTTGACGCCCCCATGGATGGCATCGATCCCGAGTGCATTGCCCACCGCGGCGGCCGTGCGCGCACTGTCGCCCGATGCCATGACGACTTCGATCCCGGCCCTCTTGAGCTCGGCGACGGCCTCGGCCGCGGAAGGCTTGATCGGGTCCGCGACGCTGACCAGTCCGGCGAAGTGACGATCGATGACGACGAACATCACCGTATGGCCACGAAAGCGTAGCCGGTCCGCCTCTTCCGTGTACACGGACGGAATCGCACCTGCGGCGCCTTCTGCCAGCTGCTGATTACCCACGACGACCTCGCGTTCGCCCACGGTGCCGCGGACGCCGGCTCCCGTCACCGAGTCGAACGACTCGGCGCCGGCGGCCACGACGCCGCGTTCGGCCGCACCCGCGACGATGGCGGCGGCCAGTGGATGCTCGCTCAGCCGCTCCAGGGCAGCGGCCGCCGCTAGAACCTCCGCTTCCGAGTATCCGTCGGCGGGCGACACGTTCTGCAGCGCGGGCTTTCCAAGCGTCAACGTGCCGGTCTTGTCGACGACGAGCGTGTCGACCGCGCGAAGGTGTTCGATGGCCTCGGCATCGCGGAACAGGACGCCAATGCCGGCTCCACGGCCGGTCGCCACCATGATCGAGATCGGGGTGGCCAGGCCGAGCGCACACGGGCAGGCGATGATGAGCACCGCCACCGAATTGATCAAGGCGTAGGCGAGGGCGGGTGCGGGGCCCCAGATCGCCCACGCGACAAACGTGGCGGCCGCGATGATGACCACGCTGGGCACGAACCAAGCGGACACGCGATCGGCGAGGCGTTGTAGCGGCGCACGGCTGCGCTGCGCCTCCGCGACCATCTGTACGATCTGGGCGAGCAGGGTTGCACGCCCCACCCGCTCGGCGCGAATGACCAGGGCTCCGGTTTGATTGACCGTGGCGCCCACGGCCGTGTCGCCGGGCCGCTTGTCGACGGGCAGGGGCTCGCCGGTGAGCATCGATTCGTCGACGCTGCTGGCACCCTCGACGACCACGCCGTCGACCGGGACCTTCTCCCCGGGCCGCACCCGGAGCAGGTCGCCCACCTCAACGTTGTCCAGCGGCACATCCGCCTCGGTGCCGTCTGGTGCGATGCGGCGCGCGGTGCGCGGCGCGAGACCGAGCAGCGACCTGATGGCTGCGCTGGTCTGTCCGCGGGCACGCAATTCGAGAACCTCTCCGAGCAGGACCAGTGTGACGATGACGGCGGCAGCCTCGAAGTAGACGGCGACCTGTCCCGCCTGGTCGCGAAAGGCGGAGGGGAACCGATCGGGCGCCAGCGCTGCGAGGAGGCTATAGGCATAGGCAACGCCGACGCCGAGACCAATCAGCGTGTACATGTTCGGTGATCTTGCGACAGCGCCCGCCCAGCCACGCGTGAAGTAGGAGGCGCCTCCCCAGAGCACGACGGGCGAGGCGAGCGCGAGCTCGATCCAGCGCACCGCCCGGGGTGAGATCCCGTCCACCAACCGTCCGACGGACTCGACGTGCGGGGCCATCGCGAAAACGATGAGCGGCAGGGAGAGCATGGCGCATGCCCAGAAGCGTCGCATGACCGCGTCGAGCTCGGCAGTGTCCTCGACTGCTGCCGGCACTCGTCGCTCCAGCGCCATGCCGCAGATCGGGCAGGACCCTGGCGCCGAGCGAACGATCTGCGGATGCATCGGGCAGGTCCACTCCGCGGTGCCGTCATCCGCAAGCGCAGCGCCCTGCCCGGCAGGGCTCGCGGCGTGATCACGGTGACGGTGCTTCTGGGGATCCATTAGGCTTTCTCCCGTAAAGTGACCGCGCAGCCGCGTCCGAGCGAGCGGCTCGGCAGCCGCGCGTCGTCGCGGATCATTTCTCGATTCGCGTCACCACGTATGCCGTGCCGTCCTTCTCGGCGAGGAATCGCACCTTGTCGCCCGCCTGTACGCGCTCGAGGAGGGCGGGATCGCGCACCTGGAACACCATGGTCATGGGAGGCATGTCCAGATTCGCGAGCGGGCCGTGGCGAATGGTGATCTTGCGGGTCTCCTTGTCGACCTTGCGAACCTCGCCATCGGACAGCGCGGCACTAGCGGCACCGGGGGCTGCATGATTGGCCCCGTGCTGCGCGTGCTGCGAAAACGCTGGGGCCGCAATCAGGAGTGCGGCGGCGAGGGTGACGCCGGAACGGGTGGGGAAGCGAGCGACGAAAGTGCGTTGCATGGAAGAGGTCTCCTTTCCTGGGGACTATTTCGGATATCGGGCAAACACGCGGTGCGTTCCGTCCCGCATGACCAGCAGGACGTCGTACGGATCCCGCCGCGCGCCCCGCTCCATGCCCGGCGAGCCGATAGGCATGGCGGGGACGGAGAGTCCGGCCGCCGCCGGCTGCTCGGCCAGCAGCCGGCGCACTTCTGCGGCGGGAACGTGCCCTTCGATCGCGTAAGCGCCCACCAGCGCGGTGTGGCAACTGCCCAGCCCGTCCGGAATTCCTGCGCGGCGCCGGTAGGCCGCTGGCTCGTCCACATCATGCGTACGCACCACGAAGCCATGGGTGCGCAGATGGTCGACCCATGCCTTGCAGCATCCGCAAGTCGAGGTCTTGTAGACGTCCAGGACGCCGTGGGCGGCGGCGGCCCCGTGTTCCGCGAGCAGAACACCCGCGACCATCAGCAGAAAGCGTCGTCGGTCCATCGTCGTATCGATCACTTGCGGACGACGCGGAGGCGACCGACCATCCCCGCCTCGAAGTGACCCGCGACGAGGCAACCGAACTGGAAGTCCCCCGGCTTGTCGAAGTGCCAGACCATTTCCGCCGACTTGCCCGGCGCGACATGAGCCATGTAGGGCTCGTCGTGCTCCATGCCCGGGTGTTTGCGCATCATCTCGGCGTGCGCCTGCAGGTCCTGGGAGGTGCCTAGCACCATCTCGTGCATCACCTTGCCCGTGTTGCGCACACGAAACCGGATCGTCTCGCCTTGCCTGAAGGTGAGCTCTCCCGGCGTGAACCGCATGGAATCGGCCATGGTGACCTCGACGGTTCGCGTCACCCGGGACGGGTCGCCGGTACGACCGAACGCGGTCTCGACCAAGGGCTGGGCCGCCGCCGATCGCCCGTGTGCTTCACCGTGCGCGCCCGCCGAACCTGCAAACGCGCATGCCGCGATCAACACCAGCGCTCTAATGACCTGCATGACTGCCTCCTTTGCGCACCTTGAGTGCATTCGGATCCTGGGCGGCGGGCGCCGCGCGGGCAACGGGGACGGGCTGTCCGGTCCATTCGTACGAGACCGTACCCGGAGGATGCTTGTACCAACCCGGGTCGCGGAAATCGTCGCGCGCGAGGCCCTGGCGGATCTTGACGGTGGTGAACATGCCGCCCATCTCGATCGGCCCGAAGGGCCCCGTGCCGGTCATCATCGGCAGGGTGTTGTCGGGCAGCGGCATCTCCATCTCGCCCATGTCGGCCATGCCGCGTTCGCCCATCACCATGTAGTCCGGAACGAGGTTCATGATCTTCTGCGCGACGCCGCGATGATCGACTCCGATCATGGTCGGAACATCGTGACCCATCGGATTCATGGTGTGATGGGACTTGTGGCAGTGAAACGCCCAGTCCCCGAGGTCGGTTGCGTCGAACTCGATCGCACGCATCTGCCCGACGGCGATGTCCGTGGTCACCTCGGGCCAGCGCGATGCGGGGTTGGTCCAGCCGCCGTCGGTGCCGGTCACTACGAACTCGTGGCCATGCAGGTGGATCGGATGGTTGGTCATGGTGAGGTTGCCGATGCGGATGCGCACCCGGTCACCCAGGCGGCACACGAGCGGATCGATGCCTGGAAACGCGCGCGAGTTCCACGTCCACAGGTTGAAGTCGAGCATGGTGTTGATCTTGGGCGTCGCGCTACCCGGCTCGATGTCGTAGGCGTTCAGGAGAAAGACGAAATCCCGATCGACCTTCATGAACGAGGGATTACGCGGATGGGTGATCCAGAAGCCCATCATGCCCATCGCCATCTGCACCATCTCGTCGGCGTGGGGGTGGTACATGAACGTCCCCGGACGCTTAGCCTCGAACTCGTAGACGTAGGTCTTTCCGACCGGGATCTGCGGCTGGTTCAGCCCTCCCACGCCGTCCATACCGTTCGGCAGCCTTTGCCCGTGCCAATGGATGGTCGTGTGCTCGGGTAGGCGGTTGGTCACGAAGATGCGCACGCGATCGCCCTCGACGACCTCGATGGTCGGACCCGGCGACTGCCCGTTGTAGCCCCACAGGTTGGCCTTCATGCCGGGTGCGATCTCGCGCACCACCGGCTCGGCAACGAGGTGGAACTCCTTGACGCCATTGTTCATGCGCCAGGGAAGGCTCCAGCCGTTCAGGGTCACGACAGGATGGTAGGGCCGGCCGTTGAGCGGCGCGAGCGGAGGTTGGGTGAGAGGCGAGCCTTGCATCGGCGCTTCGGGTACCGCACCCAATGCTGCGCGGGAGACGGCGGCCGCGCCAACGGCGGCGGCGCCCGCGAGGAAACTGCGACGTGAAGTCATGGTTTCTCCTGGAGGACTGGATGTCAGTGGCCGGCGCCGGCGCGGGGCGCGGTCATGGCGGACGCCCGCGGCGCTGCGCGAGACATCGCGCCGGCACCGGTCAGGGCGGACTGCAGGTCCGCTTCGGCAAGCCAGTAATCCCGTGTCGCGTCGATGGCGGCGCTCACCGCCAGAACCTGCTCTCGGGCATCGGCGAGCAGCTCGAACACGCTGATCAACATGCCGTTGTAGCGCAGCACGTTCTCCTCGGAGATGCGCTTGCGTAACGGCACAATCTCGTCCCGGTAGTGCCGTGCGAGCGCATGGGACGTGCGGTATGCCGCATAGGCCTCACGGACCTGGGAACGCGCGTTCACCACGGTCTCTGCGAGGCGGCTGGCCGACTGCATGTAAAGCGCCTCCGCTTGCGCTACCCGCGCAGTGCCAAAATCGAAGAGCGGGATCTCGAGCGAGAACGACCACCCGTAGGCGAACGGATCGTCACCCTCCTTCGTGCGCGCCCGGCCCAGCTCCACTGCGTTGACGAAGCGAGTGGCGCGCACCAGGCCCAGCGAGCTCGCGAGGCTTGCCGATTCCTTCTGCGCGGCCTGGATGTCGAGTCGGTTGCGTAATGCGGATGCCTCCACATCCTGCGGCAAGGCGGCTCCCTCTGGTAGATCGGGCAGGCGCTCCGGCAACGAGAAGGGGCCTTCGTCGCCTGTGAGACCCATCAGCCGACCGAGTCGTTCACGCGCGCCGACCGCCTGATGCTGCGCGCGGGCGAGCTGTGCCGTGGCGTCGGCATAGAAGGCCTGCTCGCGCATGTGCTGCAGTCGCGAGAAATTGCCTGCTCGCGCCATTCGCCGCGCCAGCTCCGCGCCGGCTTCGGCCGACTCCTGGACGGTTCGAGCGTAGCGCACTGTCTCCTCCGCCGCGACGGCATCGATCCAGGCGCGCCGCGTCTCTGCGGCGACGCCCAGCGTCTCTCGCGCCACTTCGGCGCGGACACGTTCGAAGCGGCTCTGCTCCAGGCGATAGCGCATCGGCAGCGTGAGGAGGGACAGCACTTCCAGGCTGATCGACTGCTCGACCTTGGACACGTCCTCGCCGCGCTTGGTGCGTAGGGAACTGATGCGAGGATTCGGGAGGCGGCCCGCAGCCACCACGTCCGCTTCCGCGATTCCGAGCTCCGCATAGGTCGACTGCAGCCCGGGGTTGTTCATCAGCGCGATCTGGACTGCGTCGTCGGCGGTCAACGGCCGGCGAAGTTTCTCCCGCACGAGCTTGCCGGTGGCGTCACGGTCCTCGTCGGTGCGTTGCCAGCGGACCGGCTGTCCCGTCCGCTCCTGGGTGAGGCGGTTGACTTCGTCCATGCCGCCGTCCTTCGACAACGTGGCGCAGCCTCCGAGAGCGATTGCAGCCGCGAGGACCGCGAGCCTAGTGTTTCCCATGGTGCCCTCCGGGCCCGGGTCGCGGTGTGCTGCTGGCGCCCGGTGCAGCGCGATCGTCGGTCCGCGGGGCTTCGAGTGTCGGGCCCGCCTTGAGTACGCCGACATGGCCACCGACACGGGCAACTTCATCATTCACCTCCCGCCATACGGCCGGCGGTTCCTCACGAAACCCGCGATAGGTCGCGAAGGGGGACTTGTACAACGACGGCATCGATTGCGGAGGGCTGTTCCCTTGGGCGGCTGCAGCCGCCTGTTGCCCATGGGCAGGGCCGATGGCGGCGAACGCCGTCAGCCAGAAGGTGAGAAGTTTCTGCACGGTTGATCCCGAAGCTTGAAAGCGCCGCGTCGGCGCATCTTGCGTCCGCGGCAACCCATGAGGTCCGCGCACGAACGCCACCCTTCAAGGACGCCGACGTCGGCGCCCGGATGAGTGGTCAGGCTCGGGGTGGCCGGCGCTGCGGTTCGGGATAGACGTGGTAGAGGACGAGTTCCGGCGCCGGAAGATCGACGCCGGGCGCATCGTCGCGCGGTGCCGCGCGGGACCCTGGCAGGGCGGTGAAGTGGGCACAGCAGTAGTGCCCGGCCTGCGGATCGCCGCTCGCGCCCTCGCCGGCCACCGAAACGTCGTGGGGTTGCGCCTCCGCACGATGCGCCGCGTGGTGCACGGGGTCGCCCTCAGGTTGAGCTGCCACGCTGTGGCTCGCGATTGCGGCCGGGTTGGTGTGGCAGCTACCCGCGAGCAGCGGCACCGCGACGGCCTGCGTGGGCAGCCACAGTACCAGAAGCCATGTCACCAGAATACGCAACCCGTTCGACATGCGAGCAGCCTAACGCATGTCCGCAGCCGCGGCAAACGGATCTTCCCCGGAACGAACGCTTTGCGGCTGGTGCACATCAAGAGGATAGGCTTCATTACAGCGTCGTAATGCTGCCGTCACCGCGCGGACCGGATTCTGCGTGGTTCGCCCGCCATGCGGAGGCGATCGTGCTTTCGCGCGTGCAACATCACAGCTCGCCCGCGGTTGCCGCGCGGCTGGTCGGGATGGGCGCCATGCCGGCATCGTCGGGCACGAGCTGTCGTCCCTGAAGACGGATCGCGCGTGCCTTGACCAGCGCATAGATGGCGGGGATCACGACGAGGGTCAGTACGGTCGACGAGATCATGCCCCCGACCATGGGCGCGGCGATCCGCCGCATCACCTCGGAGCCCGTTCCGGAGCTCCACATGATCGGGAGAAGACCCGCCATGATCGCGATGACCGTCATCATCTTGGGCCGCACACGCTCGACCGCACCCTCCATGACGGCCTCGTAGAGGTCTGCTTCGGTGACCGGCTTGCCCTCCGAGGCACGCGCCGCGCAGACCCGATCGTACGCATGATCGAGGTAGATCAACATGACGACGCCCGTCTCCGCGGCAACACCAGCCAGCGCGATGAAGCCGACGGCCACGGCAACGCTCATGTTGTAGTCGAGCAGGTACATGAGCCATACCCCGCCTACCAGCGCGAAGGGGACAGACAGCATGACGATCAGGGTTTCCTCCATGCGCCTGAAGTTGAGATAGAGCAGCAGGAAGATCAGTAGCAGCGTGACCGGGACTACGACCTTCAGCTTGGCCTTGGCACGCTCCATGTACTCGAACTGACCGCTCCAGGTCGCAAAGTAGCCCGGCGGAAAAGTGACCTGCTCGCGCACCGCGCGCTGCGCGTCAGCGACATAGCCCCCGATGTCGCGGTCGCGGATGTCGACGTAGATGTACGCCGACAGGAGCGCGTTCTCGGTCCTGATGCTGGGCGGGCCCTTGGTCAGACGGACGCGCGCCACCTGGCCGAGGGGAATGCGGGTTCCGTCCATCGCCGCCACGAGGACCTGCTCGGCGATCGCGTGTGGATCGTCCCGCAGCTCCCGCGGATAGCGTACGCTGACGCTGAAGCGTTCGCGCCCCTCCACCGCCGTCGTGACGGTCTCGCCGCCGAGCGCGGTGGCGATGACCTCCTGCAGGTCTCCAACCGCCATTCCGTAACGGGCCAGTGCCGCGCGGTCCGGTTCGATGTCCAGGTAGTAGCCTCCGGTGATTCGTTCGGCATAGGCGCTGGTCGTCCCGGGAACGCCCTTTACGACACTTTCGATCTGCTGGGCGATCCGCTCCATTTCGGCGAGATCCCGACCGAACACCTTGACCCCGATCGGCGTCCGGATGCCGGTCGAGAGCATGTCGATCCGCGCCCGGATGGGCATGGTCCAGGCATTGCTGATCCCTGGAAACTGCAAGGCGGCATCGAGCTCCGCGATGAGCTTGTCCATGGTCATACCCGGCCGCCATTCGCTTTCGGGCTTGAGATTGATCACTGTTTCGAACATCTCGAGCGGCGCCGGATCCGTTGCGGTGCTGGCGCGACCTGCCTTCCCGAAGACTGACGCCACCTCGGGGAAGCTACGGATGATGCGGTCCTGGGTCTGCAGAATCTCCGCAGCCTTGGTTACCGACAGTCCGGGGAGCGTCGCTGGCATGTAGAGCAGCGTGCCTTCGTTAAGAGCCGGCATGAACTCGCTGCCGAGCCGCGTTGCCGGCCAGATCGATACCGAGAAGACGACGACGGCCGCGGCAATGGTCAGCTTCTTCCAGCGCAGCACCCACGCGATCACCGGCCGGTACGCCCAGATCAGGACACGATTGATGGGATTGCGCTTCTCGGGAATGATCCGGCCCCGGACGAAAAGGAGCATCAGCACCGGGACCAGCGTCACCGATAGCAGTGCCGCCCCCGCCATGGCGAACGTCTTGGTGAATGCGAGGGGCTGGAACAGTCGCCCCTCTTGCGCCTCCAGCGTGAACACCGGCAGGAACGACACCGTGATGATCAGCAGGCTGAAGAACAGCGCCGGTCCGACCTCGCGGCAGGCTTCGATCATGATCTGCGTACGGGGTTTGTCCGGGGGGCTTCGTTCGAGGTGCTTGTGGGCATTCTCGATCATGACGATGGCGGCGTCGACCATTGCACCAATGGCGATCGCGATGCCGCCAAGACTCATGATGTTCGAGTTGAGGCCCAGCCATCGCATGACGATGAAGGCGATCAGCACACCCACGGGAAGCATCAGAATGGCGACCAGCGCGCTGCGCGCGTGCAGCAGGAACACGATGCACACCAGTGCGACGATCAGACTTTCCTCGAGCAGGGTGCGGCTGAGGTTGTCGATCGCGCGATGGATGAGCGCCGAGCGGTCGTAGACGGGCTCGATACGTACGCCCTCGGGCAGCCCGGAGCTAACCTCCGCGATCTTTTCCCGCAGGTTGTGGATCACGTCGAGAGCGTTCTGGCCGTAGCGGGCCATGGCGATGCCAGCGACGACCTCGCCCTCGCCGTTCAACTCGGCAAGCCCGCGGCGCTCGTCCGGGCCCAGCTCGACCCGAGCGACGTCGCGCAGCAGGACAGGAACGCCGCGTTCGGCCTTGAGCACCAGCATCTCCAGATCGCTCACGCCGCGCAGATAGCCCTTTCCGCGCACCATGTACTCGGTCTCCGAGAGCTCGACGACGCGCCCGCCCACGTCGATGTTGCTCTCCCTGATCACTCGCGTCACGGCCGACGCCGGCACGCCGAACGCGCGCAGCTTCAAAGGATCGACGGTCACCTGATACTGTTTGACGAATCCGCCGACGCTTGCGACCTCTGCGACGCCCTGCGCTTTCGACAACTGGTAGCGCAGATACCAGTCCTGGATCGTGCGGAGCTCGGCCAGCGACCGCTGCTCGCCCAGCACCGCATACTGATAGACCCAGCCGACGCCGGTAGCGTCCGGTCCCAGCGTCGGGGCCACACCGCGTGGTAGCCGGCCCGACACGGAGTTCAAGTACTCGAGCACGCGGGATCGAGCCCAGTAGATGTCGGTCCCATCCTCGAACACGATGTAGACGAAGGATGCGCCGAAGAACGAGAAGCCGCGCACCACCTTAGAGCGGGGAACCGACACCATGGCAGTAGTCAGGGGGTAGGTGACCTGATCCTCGACGACCTGGGGCGCCTGACCGGGGAATTCCGTATAGACGATCACCTGGACGTCCGACAGATCGGGCAGCGCGTCGAGTGGAGTGCGCAGCACCGCATACACGCCGGCGGCGACGAGCGCGGCGGTGGCGAGCAGGACCAGGAAGACGTTGCGTACCGACCACTCGATGATTCTTGCGAGCATTTCAGTGCCCCTTGTGGGATTCGGCGGCGGCGCCGGGCTTTACATCGGAGAGGGCGTACTCGCCGTCCCCGAGCCGGTTGAAGCCGAACTCGATCCGCTGGCCCGGCCGCAGCGAGCGCAAGAGCGTCCTGTCCGGAACGGCGAAAGGCATGGTCATGGCGGGCCACTTCAGGGCGGGCACCGCTTCATGCTCGATCACGACACTGGCTTTGGCGACCTCGACCTCGATCACTCTGCCGCGTGTACGCCAGGCCTCTGGCCTCGGTGCCCCGGTGTCCGCAGGCGGGGAGGGCTTCGGAGCAGGCGTCTCGCCGGGAGTGCCATGTCCGGAATGCGCCCCGAACGACGACAGCGCCGCCTTCAGGTTGCTCTCGGCATCGATGAGGAAATTGGCCCCGGTGACTACCTTTTCGCCTTCGGCCACCCCTTCCAGCACCTCTACGTGACCGCCTCCGCGATGGCCTAGCCTGACTTCGCGCGGTTCGAACCGGCCCTCGTCGCGCTGAACCAGCACGACGCGACGCGTGCCGCTGTCAATCACCGCGGAGTCCGGAATCGAGAGCCGAGCTTCCCCGCCGCCTGCGGCAGACTCGATACGTGCCTCCGCATACATTTCAGGCTTCAACAGGCCGTCGGGATTGGCCAGCTCGACCCGCGCACGCGCGGTCCGCGTATCCTGGGCGACCGTGGGATAGACGAAGGAAACCGTTCCGGCGAACTCCCTTCCGGGGTAGGCGGTCATGTGCACCTTGACGGGGGCGCCCACGCGAAGTTGCGTGAGGTCCTGCTCGTAGACATCGGCGATGAGCCACACCGTCGAGAGGTCGGCGATGCGATACAGCATTTCGCCGGGCATGAAGCGCATGCCCTGAAAGGCGGCCTTCTCCAGAACCACCCCGGAGGCGGGGGAGCGCAGCACCATGGTCTGTCGCGGCCTACCCTCGCGCCTCAGCTGCTGAATCTCGGCCTCCGAGATCTCCCAGTTTCGTAGCCGCTGCAGCGCGCTGTCCGCGAGCACTTCCATGCTCCTGCGAATTTCCGGAGCGGCGTCGCGAAGCGACTGCGTGCCGCGCCAGGCGATCAGATACTCCTCCTGCGTGGCAACCAGGTCGGGGCTGTAGATCTCCATGAGGGGCTGCCCGCGCCTGACGGGCTGGCCGGTGGCGTTGACGTGAAGGCGCTCGATCCAGCCCTCGAGTCTCGGCGATACGCTGTACAGGCTCCGTTCGTTGGCCTGGAGCACGCCCACTGCTCGAATCGTGCGGGACAGGACGCGGACAGCGGCCGT
This sequence comes from Anaerolineae bacterium, assembly GCA_025454635.1. Classification (GTDB taxonomy): domain Bacteria; phylum Chloroflexota; class Anaerolineae; order CG2-30-64-16; family CG2-30-64-16; genus JALOOB01. Next base: position 30,254 of record JALOOB010000001.1, on the reverse strand, counting down.
CTCCGTCCGGACGCCTATCTTCTGCACCTTGTCCACGCTGATGCGAACTCCGGGGGCCGTGGTTTCGGGCGCATCGCCTTCGAAGACCGGAACATAGTCCATACCCATGGGGTCCTTCTTGGGCACAGGAGAGGTGTCCGGGAGCCCCATGGGATTGCGGTAGTACAGGACGCGGCGCTCCGGCTCCGCCATACGACCCGCCGCGGCGGTAGGCGGCGACGCGAGCTGCGGCGCTCTGTTTCCCAGCCAGTACCCGCTTCCCACGCCAATGGCCAGGAGTCCCGCCATTCCCCCTAGGGCGACGAGCTTTTTCATGGTTGCACCTCGTTTCGTCCGGTCAGAAGATCAATCTCCGCTGCGGCCTTGCCCAGGCTCGCCCGGGCCTGCTCGCGGCTCAGCTCGTAACCGAACACGATCATCTGGCTGTCCAGCAGGCTGAGGATCTCCACCCGGTTTACCCGATAGGCGGCGAAGGCCGCCTCCACCGCCAGGCGCGCCTGGGGCAGGATCGCGGTGTCGTAAAGGCGTACGGACTTGGCGCTTTGCTCCGCAATGGCGACCTGCTGACGCAGTCTGGCCCGCAACTCGTTCACCTGGGCCTGATAGACCTGCCGCGTCTGATCCCGCATCGCTACTGCTTCGGCGAGTCGAGGATCGAGCTTGTCCTCGCGCCACACGGGCAGATTGATGGCGACCGTCACGCTGACCATATCGTCACGGCGCATTCCGTCGGCGGCCCGGTCCCGCTGGCCGTACGCCAGCTTCACGTCGATATCCGGGAGGTAGTCCTTCCGCGCAAGCTCCACGGCCTTGTCGGCTCGGGCGATTGCGGCCTCGAGCCCGCGAAGCTGCGGGCGATTCGCAAGACCCTGACCGAGCAGTGTCTCGAGACTCCACGGTATCTCGCCGGCCTCGGGCAACACCGGCCGGATGGGTATCGTGAACATCGCCTTGCCGGCAGACCGAAGGAGCTCCGCTTCCGTTGTCGGCCGCTCACGTTCCAGGCGGAGCAGCTCGTCGAGCATCCGGCCAAGCTGCGTCTGAGCCTTGAGCACATCTGACTGGGTGGCCTGTCCTGCGGCGTACCGCGCTTCTGCCGTGCGCATGAACTGCTCCAGCACATCGCGGTTGTTCAACACGATGCGGGTCGACGCGTCGACGAGCGCCAGCTCGTAGTATGCGACGCGTACGTCGCGGATCACGCGATTGACCGTCTCGCGATACCCCTGTGCTGTCGTCTCGGCAGCGAGCTGGGCGAGGTCGGCGCGCAGGCGGCGCTTGCCGGGGTAGGGGAGTCGCTGCGAGAGCCCGAGCATCTTCATGGTCATGTCTTCCGCACGAAAGCTCCAGGAGCCCGTAGGCAGGTTGAGGACGCCTGCCTCCAGCATGGGATCTTCGAGCGAGCCCGCCGGTGCGATCCTGCTGTCCGCGGCGGTGCGTTCGTCGGCCGCGGCGCGCACTTCGGGGTTGCGGCGCACCGCTTCCTCGACGAGCGCCTGCAAGTCGGGCGGGGCTGCGCTCGCCCATTGGGCTTGCGCACCCGTACACACAATCAAACCCCCTAGGAGCAGGGCGAACCAATGTATCCAACGCCGTAGTACCGGACTGGTGGTTCCGGTGACGGCAAGACATGGAGCAGACATACGATGGCCCCCGGATTGCAGGATCGATCGGCATCGCGACGGACCAGGTCCGAGACGGATGGTCCGGCACGACGATTGGCGTATCTGCGGGGATACGCCAGCGGTCGCTGCGGGAGGGCGGGTCTAGATGCGCAGCCGCAGGGTCGCCCGATACACGGCGAGCGGCGATGGCGGCGGGGCGGAGGTGGCTTTGCGGTTGCCGTCGGGCGCGCGCGCAGCGAACGAGTACGCGCATCCGTCGACCAGCCTCGCGTGCCGATCGGGCGGGTTCGAGTTGGTGCCCACTGGGTCGGGCTCGCTGACGGCGAGATCCGACAGCGTCGGGCAGGGCATGCTGCTGGTCGAGGTCCCTTCGTCGTGATGGTGTCCTGACATGGCGGGAGCCACAGCGCTGCCTGCGACGTCGCAGCATGCGAACAGGGTCGCTCCGGCCGAGATAGCAAGCCAGAGCAGCAGGACCCAGGGTGCCGATGCGCGCATCCCTGCTCGGGTCGAGACCAATCGGGAAATGGAGTCGGTAGCCATATGTGCCGGACACACCTTATGGCAGCAGCCCGCCCCGCGGTTGACCTATGTCAACCGCGCGGGGAAAGGCCGGCACTCTGCCCGGGTCCGCGGCGCTCATCCGGGCCAACATTACAAGCTTGTCATCCAGCGCTGCCCGCTGTGCATCACAATATGCCCTGGGGGGCTGCACATGCGTGTACTGGTGATCGAAGACAATCCGCGCACATCAGAATACCTGGTGAAGGGGCTGACCGAGAGCGCCTTCGTCGTGGACGCGGCCATGACTGGGCCCGACGGGTTGCATCTTGCGCAGACCGGAGACTATGACCTGATCATCCTCGACGTGATGCTTCCGGGGATCGACGGATGGAAGGTGCTCAGCGAGCTTCGCCGTCAGAGTCAGGTGCCTGTTTTGTTTCTGACGGCGCGGGACCATGTCGAGGATCGCGTGAAGGGCCTGGACCTGGGTGCTGACGATTACCTCGTCAAGCCCTTCGCGTTCTCCGAGCTTCTCGCGCGCATCCGCACGTTGCTGCGGCGCGGCCGCGTTGCCGAGCCGCAGACGTTGCAGGAGGCCGACCTCGAGGTCGATCTGCTGCGGCGGCGGGTGCTGCGGGCGGGTCAGCGGGTCGATCTCACCGCAAAGGAGTTCGCTCTGTTGTCGCTGCTGCTGCGTCGCAAGGGGGAGGTCCTGTCGCGCACCCTGATTGCCGAGCAGGTCTGGGACATGAATTTCAACAGCGATACGAATGTCGTCGACGTGGCGGTGCGCCGGCTCCGCGCAAAAGTGGACGAGGGGTTTCCAGCCCGCTTGATCCACACCATTCGCGGGGTGGGTTACGTTCTGGAATCGCGTGGCGAGTAGACCGCTGCAGGCCGACGCGGGAAGCGACGCGGACGGCGGGAGGGTGCCTGCGTCAGACGTCGCACCGTCCACGAGCAAGGCGGAAGGAGGGTGCTGGACGCCCGCGGCTGCGCCCTGGCTGCCTCGTGTCGCTGCGCGTCTCGGTCAGCTGAGCATCGGCACCCAGCTCAGCATGCTGGTGTCGCTCGTCATGGTCTCGCTGCTTGCTTGCGTCGGCTTGTATCTCGACTTTGCGTTCGCGAGCACGCTCGAGGAGCGCAACCGAGGCGAGATCCTCGGCAAGGTGGACTTGCTTCGCCACGTCGCGGCGCGGACGCGATCGGAGCAGCAGATCGTGGACGATCCGCACAGCTTCTACGAACCCATGATTGGGCACCGGGAGATGTATGCGACCGTCTATGGCGCGGCCGGAGACCTGCTCTGGTCGTCGTCGCCGATCGCACCGGTCGTCCTGTCCGACCATCGGATTGCGCCGGTGAACGCGCAACCCGAAATACGGTTCGACCGTGACGAGAATGAAGCCACGCCAAGGTTCATCCGCACTGCGCTGTTCGCCGCCAGCCTCCAGGATGTCCGCCAACCGCCGCTGACAATCCTGCTGGAGCTCGACGTCACTGCTTCGAAAGTCGCGTTGTCGCGGTACCGGGAGACGTTGCTTGGCACGCTTGTGGCGGCGGGCTTGCTGGGCGTACTGCTCGCCCATGCCGCGGTCAGGATGGCACTCCGGCGCCTCGCGATCGTGGGTCGCGCGCTCGGGGAGCTCTCGGTGGATCGCTTCGACTCGCGGCTGTCGCTAGAGAGCGTGCCGCCCGAGCTGCGCGAGCATGCTATCGCGTACAACGCGATGGTCGACCGCTTGCAGCGCGCCTTTCGGCGCATGGACGAGTTTGCGTCCGATCTCGCGCACGAATTGCGGACTCCGGTCAACAACCTTCTGCTGAATGCCCAGATCGCCCTGACGCGTACCCGCAGCGCATCCGACTATCGCGCGGCGCTCGAGGGCGGCATCGAAGAACTGGAGCGCCTATCGCGCATGGTCGACGACATGCTGTTCCTGGCTCGCGCGGATGATGCTCGCCTCACACTGAGGCGTGAATCGATCGCGTTGCACGAAGAGGCGGCGAAGGTGGGTGCCTTCTTCGAGGCGCTCGCCGACGAGGCACGTGTGGTGATCGATGTAACGGGTCGAGCGATCGCCGAGGCGGACCGCGCGCTCATGCAGCGAGTCCTGGGAAATCTGATCAGTAACGCTGTCAGGCACAGTCCGCCCGGAGGTCGGGTGCACGTCAAGGTTTGGGAGGATGGTCGGGCAGGCGCGACGTTCAGCGTCAGCAACGCGGGCGACGGCATCTCCCCAGAGCATCTTCCCCATGTTTTCGAGCGCTTCTACCGAGGCGACGCGGCGCGGCGGGCGACGTCGGAGGGGGCAGGACTTGGACTGGCGATCGTGAAGTCCATCGTCGACCTGCACGGCGGTCAGATCGGCGTGGAGAGCGTGCCTGGTGGTCGCACGGTCTTTAAGGTGCGTCTGCCACGCTGACGCCTGCTCCCCGCTTTGGTCTCGCGGACCGATCGCGCGCGTTGGGTCGAGCAACGCTCGGATCAAGAAGCGGATGAAGGTGCGGGGCGGGGGACCGCCCACCCCTCTCAGGTCGGCGCGCCTGGCAGCGCGCGATGCGCTACTTGCCGTCCCGTGTGTGGTCGTGGCGCAACCTCTGGGCCGATTTCTCGCTGCGTTCCCGCTCTGCCTGAGTGGGTACGGGCGCCGCTCCGGAGGTCCCTTTCTCCTGCGAGTGCACATGCTTGGGGTGCGGGCGGGACGCTTCCTTCTTGGCGGGTGCTTCCTGGGCTGTGGCGGCCAAAGGAACCGCCGCCAGTGCGGAAAGTGCGAGCGCCAAGGTCAGGGTATAGCTCTTCATTTCTGGTCTCCAAACTCTGCGTGGATGAGCTCCGTGGGCCGTAGAGCGCGGCGATGCGGTGCCGGCAGGCGGGCGACGATCCGTCCCACCGCCCGCCGACTGGCGCCGCGCCGACGGTCAGGGGTTGTAGTTGTCGACGATCGCATACCCGCCGGTGCGACGGTCCTGGAGCGACTCGATCACCAGGGTGTCACGGCGACCAACGAAGCTCCCGGGGCCGGCCTCGCGGCGCATGCGCTCGTGCATGCCGGGGGCGTGTTCGTTCTGCTCGTTCATGTCGTGGCCCGTGGCAGCAGCCGACCTCGCACGGCTCGTCCCCTGTTGCTTGTTCATCAGCTCGCGCATGCCGGGCGCATTCATGTTCTGTTCGTTCATGTCGTGTCCAGGCGGCGGGCCGTAGCTTTTCCCGCCAGACTGCGCGAGGGCGGTGGCGGAGGAGAGTGCCAGCACGGCGGCGAGAGTGGCGTTGCGAAGATGACGAAGTTGGCGGCTCATGATGTTTCCTTTCAGGCTGCGGCGTCGCGCCCTGTGCGCTTCACCATGACTCGATCGTATTCGCCGGCCCGGGACCGGAAGCTGTCGCGTTCATTACGTCTCGGTCATGTTCTTCGTGGGGCGCGCTTGCCGGCACCGCGCCATTGCGCGATAGGACGAACCCTCGACCACCCCTTCACCGGGATTCGGGCTAACGCCGCTCGTAACTGCGCGGTGGGCGATCGCCGCACGCGCACGTCTGCGGTCATCATCTGGGGCTCTTGACACCGCACTCATGACGTGTCCGGTCGCGGCGGCTGCGCGACAAAGCGCGTCCTCGGCCGTCCGCGTCGCGTCGAATCCGACTTCCACGATGCCCTGCGTGACGTGGATCGTCACGGTCTGGACACCAGGAACGAGTGACAGCGCGCCCGCGACACAGGCGATGGACTGCTCGCGTTCAACGCTGCGCAACGAGAAGTATGCGAATCGCATGCGGCCGACCCCTTATTTCAGTGACGATCCCGGGAATGGGCTTTGCTGTTCGGCACGCCAGGCGACGAAGAGGCCGTGCCACAGATGCCCACGCTAGAAGGATGTGTCGCTCCCAGGTCAAGGCGATGACGGGTGGCGGGTACGCATGCGGGACGGCGATGCGCTTGACTTCTGACCTGCACCCAGCCCTAGGATCCCGAATGCCTCTCGCAGCCGCACGGGTACGCGCGCGGGTTCGGGTACGGACGCGCTTGTACGCCAGCCCTTGATCCCGCTACACGATTTCCTCTACAGGATGATCTCGGAATGGTTCGATTGCTCGGTTGGGCCGTGTTCTCGGTTGCCTTGGCCTGCGTTCCACCCGCGTCCGCGATGATGGATCAGATGGGCATGGGACAAACCGCCCCAGGTGGAGGAATGACGTCGACACCGGAGGCCGCCATACCGTCCGCCGCGGGCGCCCCAGGCGGGTCCGGGGTGCAGAGCGGGCATCCCGGAATGGGCATGGGCATGGGTTCGTTGGGTAACCCGATGCCGACGCCAGGTGCGGACACCATGGGGACGGTCCGCGATCCCATGCCCATGGGCGCCGGAGGCGCCGCAGCCCGGTCCCGGCTCCCCGGATTTCCGGGGGCGAGCCATCTGTACCACATCGGCGCGACGGGATTCTTCCTCGACCATCCGCAGCACCTCGTGCTTTCTGCCGACCAGCAAACGCGGCTGAACCGGATCCGTGAACAGGCGGCGCTTGACCGGGCCACTGCGCAGCGGCGAATCGACGAAGCCGAGCAGGAACTCTGGACGCTGACCGGCGCGGATTCGCCGGATGCCAGTCGCATCGAAACCGTGGTGCGATCCATCGAACGCCTGCGCGGCGACCAGCGCCTGCTTCACATCCGGGCGGTCGGTGAGGCGGCTCAGGTATTGACCCCAGCGCAGCAGGGTGGGCTGCTAGGAACCCGGCCACCTGCGGGTGCCGGCGGGCCGCCAGCGGGAACGCCTGGTATGAGGAAGCCTGCGCCAATGAAGCCGATGCGGGAGATGTAACCGTGCGCCCCTCGCGCGGCTCGATCCTGGCCGCCGTCATCGCTGCTGGGGTCGCCGCCGTCGCGATCGGTCCGGCTGGTTCCGAGGAGCCGGCACACGACGCGCATCATGGCGCCGCGGCTCCAGCGGACCGCGATGCGCCTGGCGAGCCCTCCCGCTCCGGGCCGGCCATGTCGTCAAAGGGAAACCGGAGTGCCGGACCCGCCTACCCGAGCTTGATGACTCTTCCGGAGTGGACGGCGCCGCAGCGGCTCGACCTGGCGGAGCGGAGCGCGCATCGCATCGGAGAGGGTGAAGCGCTCCTTCGCGAAGCGAGCGGGATCTTGGAGCGCGCCATCGCATCCGGTGACCACGAGTCGGCGGCACGGGGATTGCAGACGCTTCGCCAGGCCTCCGCGCAACTGGCAAGCGGCATCGCGCTCCATCGCGCGACGAGCGCTTCGTTGCCCGAGCAGGTCGCTCTGGACTGGTACCGATCCCAGGGGGTGGCACCGGGCCGCGATCCACCGCACGGTGTGTTCGGCCTCACCTGGTTCCACTATCTCGCGATGACGACGTTGACCGCGTTCGCGCTCGCTCTGCTCGGTGCGCACGTGCTGCGCATGCGCCGTGCCGCCGCGCTCGCGGCGCAACTGGTCGCGGGCCAGGCAGTCCTCCCGCCGTTGCCCTCGCTGAACCGTGCGATCGCGCCGAGTGCCCCGAACGCTTGGCGCGGTCCATTGAAAGTCGCCCGGATCTTCACCGAGGTTGACGATGTGAAGACGTTCCGGATGGTCGACCCGGGCGGCGGTCCCGTGCCGTTCTCGTATCTTCCCGGGCAATTCATGACGTTGCTCGTGACGGTGGCGGGACGTCCGGTCAGACGCTCCTATACGATCGCGTCGCCTCCAAGCCGTCGCGACTACTGCGAGATCACGGTACGCCGCGACCCACAGGGCGTCGTATCGCGCTATCTCCACGACGAAGTCGGGGAGGGCAGCCTTCTCGAAGTGAATGCACCGTCCGGACGGTTCACGTTCGCCGGGAAGGAGGCGGACAGCATCGTCCTGATTGCCGGCGGCGTTGGCGTCACGCCCCTGATGTGCGTCGTCCGGTACCTCACCGACCTCGCCTGGGGCGGAGACATCTATCTCCTGTACGCCGCCCGGCGTGCCGCGGATGCGCTTTTCCGCGACGAGATCGAGTACCTTTCACGCCGTCATCCGAACCTGCAGGTCACCTTGATCGTCGAGGTCCCGGATGCGGCATGGCCTTATCGCACGGGTCGTGTGGACCGGGCCGTCCTGGCCGCGGCCATACCGCAGATTGCCAACCGGCACGTGCACCTCTGTGGTCCGCCCGCGATGATGGCGGCGGTGAAGGAGGCGTTACTCGCACTGGACGTGCCTGCGGACCAGATCGAGACCGAGGCGTTCATCGGGCGTGAAGGTCCGCCTAAACCACCCCCGACGGGCGCGAGGACGGACTCCTCAGTAGCCACGATCAGGTTTGTCCGCTCCCGCAAGAGCGCCCGGCTGAGTTTGCCGGTGCTCGAAGCAGCAGAGGCGGTTGGAGTGGTCATCGACTATGCGTGCCGAGCCGGTGTCTGCGGCGTATGCAAGGTAAAGCTGCTGACCGGCGAGGTGTCCATGAACGTGCAGGATGCGCTCTCCGACGAGGACCGTGCGCAGGGGCTCGTGCTCGCCTGCCAGGCCATCGCGTCCTCCGACATCGCGGTGGACGCATGAACCCGTGATGGCCGAACCGAGGCGTACGTCGAGCCGCGAGAGGCGCGTCCTCGAGTTCCCGGTCATCACAGCTGCGCTGCTTGTCCTGCTCGGGCTATGGTTGCTTTTTCCGGTGCATCGCTCCATACGATTTCCGGGCAGTGCGGTCGGTATCGCGCTTGGTGTCGCCGCCAGCTTGGCATTCCTGACCCCGCTGGCATATGCCCTCGCCAAGCGGCTCTCGCGTCGTCCGCAACTCGCGTCGCGCCTGCTGGATGCGCATGTTCACTTCGCCCTCGGCGGCGCGTTCGTCGCTGTGTTGCACGCAGGGCATCGGTTCGACAGCGCTCTCGGAATGGCGCTGGTGGCCGTCATGCTGGCCGCGGTTGCTAGCGGCTACGCGGGCGCGTATCTGAAGCGGTACATCGCCGACACCTTGATGACCCGCGAGGCTCGCTTGCAGGTGTTGCTGCGCGACTTCGACGAACTTGTCCGCGCCATGCGGACAACGCCCGCTGCAACCATCGCCCCGGGCGAGCGCGAGGGCTGGGCCGCCTGGGCGCGCCGAACGCTGCGGGCCGGGCCCATACTCCAGGACGACGAGGGCACCGCCCAAGCGTTCAAGCTTGCCGATGCGATTGCAACGACGGAGCTCTCGATCCGCCAGGATGAACTGCTGAGCCGCAGAATGCGTCACTGGGTCGCCGTGCACGTCGCCGCGTCAATTGGCCTTTATGTGCTGCTGGTCCTTCACGTCGTCGCGGCGTTTCAGTACGGCTTTCGATGGCTCGACTGACACGACTGCGAGGTCGTGCCCTCGCGATAGGCGCTGTAGTGGTCGCGCTCGGCTGGGTCGCGCTCGAGGGCGGGGAGGCGAGGCGGCTGTCACTGGCGGTCGGGGGGCTCTGGCAACGCGCGGTGGCACCCGGGGCCTTATCGCAGTCGCACGCTTTCCTCGCGGGACAATGCGATGCCTGCCATGAATCCCTGTCCGGAGTTCGGCGCGAGGCCTGCGTAGCCTGTCATGCGGGGGACACGGAGCTGCTGGGGCGCCAGCCGACGGCCTTCCACGCACGGATCGGTACCTGCACGGGCTGCCACCGTGAGCACGCGGGCGGAGCCAGACTACCCTCCGTGATGGAGCATGGGCTGCTCGCGCGAGGGGGCCGGGTCCTGGAGTGTTCGGCGTGCCACGCGAGCCGCGATCGGCATCAGGGATTTTTCGGTTCGCGTTGCGACCAGTGCCATGGAACCGCTGCGTGGGCGGTTGCCGGGTTCCGCCATCCCTCGTCGCGCTCCACGGACTGCCTGGAGTGCCACCGCGGGCCGCCCAGCCACTATATGGAGCATTTTGAGATGGTGTCGCGGCCAATGGCGGGCGACCCGAGCGCAACGGTCGAGGCCTGCTATCGATGCCACCAGACCACGGCTTGGAACGACATCAAGCGCGCGGGCTTCGTCAAGCACCATTGACGCGCGCGGTTCGTTTCGAAGGGCTTGCCGCGTGTTTGCGTAGCCCTCCCGGCCAGCGGGGGTGATGCGAACGCCGACCACGCCGTTCCGTGCACGCGCTCCGGCACGCGCGCAGTGCCTGCGCCCCGTCATGGCGCACGATGCAACTCTTTGGTGCGTCAGTCGAAAGTGCGTGCGGCGGCTTGACTTGTGTGTAGGTGCAACCTTGCAGACTTGCCTGCGTTGCAATGCCTTACGACCCCTTCGACCTCAAAAGGAAATCGAATGAAGCGTTTTTTGCTGATGTTGCTGTTCGGGCTCGTCGCTGCTGCGCCCGCCACGCTAGTCGCCGCTCCCGACGAGTCGCAGCGTCAGGCGACCTTTCAGGCGCACGAAGCCAAGCGCAAGCTCGCCGCCGCACGCGCGGCGCAAGGTACTGAGCGTCAGCGGCTCATGCGTGAACACATGCAGATGATGAACGACATGATGAAGCAGATGCAGGCCGCGAAGCCTGCCGCCGACCTGTCACCGGCGCGCCTGCGGGAGTGGGTCGACGAGCATCTGAAGCTCATGAACGAACTGATGGGGCAGATGATGGAGCAGCACCATCTGATCATGGATGGTGCAACGGCGGCAGCCCCGCGTTGACGCTTGCTGGCCCGTGCTGGACTTGCATAGAGGGGCCTGCGGCCTACGGCAGGTATGGGTGCGGGCCCCATGCTTCGGCTGCGCCCGCTTCGCGGTTGAATGGGGAGGGACGGTTCGACTATGATCTGAACCGTGATGCGTAGGTTGCTCGCTCGATGTTTGACTTGGCTCGTCATCGCATGGCTCCCCGTGCACGCGAGTCTTGGGCCGGTCGTCGTGACCCACTGCGATTCGCCGGCAAGCACCGCCGAGTCACGCCACGCGCTCCATGTCGATGCGGGTCCGGATCTCGCTGCGGCGGGGCCGGAGGCGTCGGCGGCGCGAGTGACTAATGACGACGACGCGACTGGCGAGCGGGATTGTTGTGCCCACTTGACCGGTTTCATCAGCACGCCTTGGGGTCTACCTGGGCACCCGCAGTCTGCCGCCCCCGCCTTCTGGACTAGGGGCGATCGCTCGTTCGTGGGCGAGCCGCTCTCGCACCCCCCTCGAGCCTGATCGCTCCCCGACACGCTTCCGCGTGAAGCTCTGGTCGCCGGCTGGCGGCCTTCCGTCGTTCCGACCATCCGTTGCGTCACGGCCGTGTCGTGCTGCGCGTTGCATGGTCGAGTGCACTCCATCTGGAGGGACTCATGGATACCCCTTCGTTCGATCTGCAGGGCCTTCCGGCCGCGAGCCAGACGCGGCCTCGCAAGGACCGGCCGGCATGGCGCGGCGGCCGGTCTCCCCAATGTCGTCGCGCGCTCGCACCGCAATGCACCATGGCACTTCGGCGGCTGAATGAGCCGGTGCGAGCCAGATTTCGTGGCGGGGCTCAAGGGCAGCGTGTGCGTGATGGCGCTACTTCAAGGGCGCGCAGGCCGCAGACGGCGCCGGACCTCGCGCGTGGAGGGTGGCATGCATGACTGGCTAGGCCGCTTTTCCCACGAGGCATTCCCCTCGCTTTTGGCCCTGAGTGCGCTCAGCGCGGCTGCGGGCTGGGCTGCAATGCGCTGGCTGGGACGCGGCGCTGCTCGAAGTCAGGGTGCCGACCAACGCACCGGTCCGACCGGCGGGCTACTTGGCCGTCGCGTCGAAGCGAGGCTCGGAGCATGGGCGGATCGGCGCGGAGCCATGGTCGTTGCCGCCGCCGCTCTGGTGCCCGGATCGCGCGTTGCGGTACCCGAGGAAGATGGCGCGCATCACTGGCGACGAATCTTGGCGCGCATCGGCGACAGTGGGTCGCTGTTGTTGAGTTGCACGGCAGGGAAGCTTCCGGACGTTCGGGATGGAGTGGTCGCTCTCGGCAATCCGCGCGTTCGCACATTCGTCAGGAGGTCGCGGGCGCCAGCGAACGGCATTCAGGTCGACGTTCTCGTGCTGACGCGTCCGCAGTGGCTGGCATCGGCCGATGCGCTGCGCGTCGTCGTCGCGGACTTCAAGCCCGCGGTCCGCGTGGTCGGTATCGTGCTCAAGCCGATGTTCGTCCCCGAGGCGGCGTTTACAGACGCTTTACGAGCGCGACTGGCGGGAGTGGTGTCGGAAGTGGAGGCGGTGCGCGTTCGTCGCAGCCGGGTGTTCATCGTGTCAGCGCGGGTCGCGCAGCCCGCGCAGCCATCCCCGCCAAAGTGAAGTCCGACTCGCGCATTCGAGGTCTTTGAGCAACCTGTGAGTAGCACATAGGTCTATGGTTGCAAGTCATCAGCCTCCTTGATGCGGATCAAACGGACCGCATGGGATTGTTGCGACGATCCGCATTGTGAAAATGTCTTCGCCGCGACCAGGGTCGAGAACACGACCCTCCCGCATCACGCGCTGGGGGCGTTGGATCCTGCACGCTTGGCTTGCAGCAATCGTGCTGGCAGCGGCGGCACCGACTTGCGAGCTGTTGGTCGCTCACTCGCATGATGGTCCAGCGTCGTCTGTCGTGGCCGGCAAGCCGCCGCAGATCGCGGGCGGATACGCAACCCATGCTGACCATCTCCCTTGTTTGGTCCAGGCCGATCTCGCCTTACAGCCCGAGGCATTCGGTACCTCGGACGAACGGAGCCGGTTGCTGGACGCGGCTCTCGCTCCTAGCGCTGCGATTGCCTGGATCGTGCCATGGAGTGCGGCCTCCGTCGGTCGCCTTTCACTCGCTGCGCTCCGGGATCCGGGCGGAGCGGCGAACCGGTTGCATCTCGTTCTGGGCCGACTGCTGAACTAGCCCCTCGGCGGGTGTCATCGACCTGTTGCGGACGTCTGCGTCCGCACGAGTTCCATAACCGTCGAAACACCGATCCCGTCGAACTCGCCGCCGCATGATGGTTCGCGAGCGTCGTCCGGGATGCCCAAGGGGTGATGCAATGAAAGTCAATGAAATCGCACGTCGCGCCGGAGTGTCGCCGGAGACGGTGCGCTACTACGCCCGAATCGGTCTGCTCAGACCGGAACGGGATGATCACAACGACTACCGGCGATTCCGCGAGCGGGATCTGTGTGCCTTGCGGTTCATCGTTCACGCGAAGCAGCTAGGGTTCACGCTGAGCGACGTGCGGTCGGTGCTCGAGATGGCGGAGACGGGACATGCGGTGTGTCCCCTGGTCCGTGAGACGCTGGAGGCGCGCCTCGTCGAGAAGGAGCAGGAGATCGACGCATTGGTGCGCATCCACACCCGGATGGTCAGGGCGCGGGAGCTGTGGCGTGGATTGCCGGATCGGGCGCCGCGCGACAGGGAGATCTGCCATCTCGTGGACTCGCTGGCTGAAGCAGAGGCGGTCGCTGCCCCTTGACCTGCGAGTCGCTCCAAGGTCCAACCTAGGGATGCCATCAGGCGCTAATCAGATCAGGAGAATCCGCATGTACCTTCGAAAGGTAGTCGCCGCCGTCGCGCTGGCGCTGACATCCACCCTCGCGGCTGGGCAAGCAGGCGTCAAGCCGAGCGGGCCGCCGCCCGGGCACGACATGAACGAGCAGAACATGAACGCTCCGGGCATGCGGGAGACGATGCGCCGGCAGCAGGGCGAAGTCGCTCCCGGGACCAAGCCGGCACCAGTTCGAGGGCACGACATGAACGAACAAAACGAGCACGCGCCCGGCATGCACGAACGGATGCGTCGCGAGAGCGCGACAGGCGGGCGGGCCCCGGCTACGGCGTCGTCGCCGGGAAACAAGTCCGGGGCCAGAGTCGTTGATTCGAACAAGGAGCGAGCCACCGGGCGATACCACGAGGCGGACAAGCACAACCCCTGACCTCGTGGCACGGGGCCCCGCAAGGCTAGGTCCGACCGGACAGCCCTGGTGCCTATGCGCACGCTCGCCCGGCAGAAGCCTTGCGCGGGCGCGGCGTGGCCGCTGTGACTGACCGGAGCGGGTTCAACCATGCTATCCGCGGAGATGCTGGGTGTTGAAAGAGGAAGACCTTTTCGGGAGTGATGGTGTGCCGGACCTCCGACTCGGATCGGAGAGGGCGCGGCAGTATCTCGAGGCTTGTCTGCACTGTTGCTCGGTATGCACCTGGTTCGGGACCACGGCGCGGTCGACACCCGACGCCGTAGCGGCCGACCTTCAACACGTCCGTCTGATCAGCCTGTGTGCGGATGTCTGCGCAGCCGCAGCGAGTCATCTCATGGCGCGCTCGCCTGCGGCACGCTCGTGGTGCGAGGGCTGCGCGTCCCTTTGCGCGCAATGCGCGCACGCCGGGCTGTGCTCGCCGAGCGGGCGGCTATGCGCACTCGCATGTGCCGATTGCGTCAGCGCGTGCCACTCATACCTCTCCGAGCCTGGCTAAGAAAGGCAGGGACGTCGCGCGACGGGGGTAGGCTCCGCTGCGGAAGCGCTTCAGGCGGACCACTCAAGGCAGCGGGAGGCCCTGGACGAGGATTCCGCCCACTCGATCAAGCGGCCCCAGGGGCGGCAGGTGGTGTCCCTTGACCGCCGTGCTGCCCTGTTCCCCGTGGCGGCACCGGAGGGTCCAGTGTTTTGCGAGCACGCGTTTGCAGAACTCGAACGTGATGGACTCCGTGGCGACGTGGCAGGCGCTTGCCAAGAGCGTGCAGTCGCATTGGCTTCCGTGATTTGCTGATTCGAGCGTCCCGAGCCCCAGGACAGGAAGCTCCGGCGGAAGGTTCGTTATCGCAAACAGTTCATCGAATACCGACATAGCGACTCCTGGTGGCGGGCCTAGCAGGCCCTCGGGGTGTCACGTCAGCAGGATGAGGGTGTGCGGCACTCCAAGGTCAAGGACGACCTCGCTGGCGATGGAAGGCGTGCCGTCGCGCCGCGTGGAGGCCGGAGCGCACCAACCCTTCGCGTCGCGATCTCCGGTCCCGCCATCAAAGTTGAGTGCGGGCGGGACCGGTACGGCCGGATCGCGATGATTCCGGCGTTTGCGGCGATCCTTGGCGACGTGCAGTGCGGTTGTGCGGGGCGGTGCGTTGGTCAGTCGGAGAGGAGCCAAGGGGCAGGAGCGCGATGTCGAGGCTCAGCTGACGGCAGTACTGGAGCAGCATGTCGACACGCTGTGCGAGAGCGCGATGCGGACACGCCGCAGAGAGCGGATCCGGACGGATCAAGCGCTTGGAACGATCGAGTGCTTCGCGCTGCTCGCGCGTGTGCACCGCACGAACCCGGCGCGAGACGACTCGCACTCCGGGATGCCGTGTGATCAGCAGACACTCGCCGCGATCGGCGGCGACGGGATCGAGGAGCAGCGCTTCGGGCAGTGTAAGCGCGAACTCGTACGCGATCTCGAGTCGACAGCTGAGCGGAAGGTCCGTCACCGCCAAAGCGCGAGTTAGCGCGCGGCGTTGCGCTCGGGTCTCTTCAATGGCCGGAGGCGTGGTGAGCCCGGACTCTTCAAGTAACCGGGCAGCTGCGAGGCTTCCGGCTGCCGTGGCCCTGACGAGCCACGAAGTGCCGCGGACGTCACCGTCCGACGCGGCACCGCGACGAAGACAGGCGCGGCCTAGTTCGTACTGGGCATCGATGCTGTCGAGCATGGCCGCACGTTCGAGGTAGCGCCGCGCCATCGAGGGGTCGCGCCCTGAGAATGACCGTCGGAGGTACAGGCGCGACAATTCGAGACACGCATCGCCGTTTCCCTGGGCCGCTGCGCGTGCCAGCCACCGAGCGGCCTGCTTGTAGCTGCGGGGTAGCCCCGATGCACGCCTACCCTGCGACGCGAGGAAGGCCCGGCCAAGCCAGAGTTGGGCAAGGCTATCGCCGCGCTGTGCTGACCTTGCAAGCCAGTGCGCGGCCTCCCGACGCCGCTCTTGGCGGAGCAGCACGATCCCGAGCAGCGTGCCCATCTCGGCATCGCCGGCGTTGGCGAGCAAAAGTAGCCAGTGTGCCGCCCGCTCCTGGTCTTCGCCTCGTTCGAACAGATACCGCCCCAGAAACCGCTGGGCCGCGACCGACCCTGCGTGCGCCGCGCGCTCGAGCCAGCGGATGGCGTCGGTCGGCGTGATGTCGTCGGAGGCGTTGGCAAGCAGTACGAGCCCTAGCCGGAGTTGTGCACCCGTGTCTCCTGCGTCGGCAAGTTCAAGCAGTAACGCCAGCGCGCGTGACGGATCGGCCAGACCCGCCGCTCCGGAAAGACACCAGTCGGCGAGGACCTTCTTGGCATGCGCGTTGCCGCGAGAGGCGGCCGCTTCGAAGTAGGGCAGGGCGCTTCCGGGATCGATGACCCCAGCCGCAGGGACCCGGGTCGCGATCAACCACGCGGCGTCATCGGAGCCCTGGGCAGCCGCGCGGCTCAACCACAGGCAGGCCGCTCGGGGATCGATCGGCAGCCCGGCATTCCCATCCAGATAGTAGTGGCCCAGCGTGAGTTGCGCGTGCGGGTCGCCGCAACGTGCGGCGCGCATGACGGCATGCAGCTGTCGCTTCAAGTGAACGCTCTGATACTGGTTGATCACGCAGGCTTGAAGTTTCATTCCGCGGCAGTTGTCGCGACACGACAAGCGCTGAGATGCGAGCCAGTAATCCGCAGTCTGCGGCATACCCGACGAGATCTGTTGTGCGCCAGCAACTGAAGGCAGGACATCAAGTGCTGGAAACAACCGTTGCCCACGGACGGTCGCGCGCCGTCGCCATCGAACGCCTTGTTGTCGGCGTGCAACAGCACCGTCCGCGCGGGGCTGCTTTGACGCCGTACCGCGCGTACCGCGGCGGCGTGGCCTTCATGCAGCTTGTGTCCGCGCTTAGCCTCCGGGCACTCGCGCAGCTCGTGCGAGCACGATGTGCAACAGAGGAGATAAAGGCATGAAGAAGCGCAGAATCGCGCTCCCGTTCGCGATGGTGTTGGTCGCAGGAGCGGCACAGGCTCAGTCGAGCAATGTCCAGCTCTATGGCCGGGCCAATCTGGGATTCGATAACTACGCGGCAACGGGAGCGACCGCCGGGAGCGGCGCCGACTTCTCGAGCCGCAACCGCGTCTTCGACAACTCGTCCCGTGTCGGCTTTCGGGGAACGGAGGACTTGGGCAACGGGCTGCGGGCGATCTTCCAGATCGAGACCGGGGTAAACATCGACTCGGGCACAGGTACAGGGCAAAGCGGTGCCGTGAACGCCAACGCGAACGGTTCGTGGGCGTCTCGCGACTCGTTCGTAGGCCTCGACAGCGGGTACGGGCGCGTCAGCTTCGGCCGCCAGTCGATCTACTGGGCGAACGGTACGATCATCCAGCACGCGGCGAACTACGTGAACACGGAGCTGCCTTTCCTCAGCGGTGTGATTCTCGGCCGGCTGGCGGGTCCTGTGGCGCGGACAGGCAACGTGGTTCAGTACACCTCGCCTACCTATGCGGGCTTCAACGCCACTGCGAGCTACGCGCCCAACTCGGAGTCCGCGCAGGCGGGTGCGAACACGGACGCGCGGATCTGGGGTCTGACCGCGCGCTGGGCGGGCGGGCCGTTCTCCGCCCAGATCGACTGGGCGCAGAACGAGGGCGCTCGCCCGGTCTTGGGTCAGCGGCCTGAGGTCACGGGGCTCAAGGTTCTCGGCGGCTGGAAGTACATGCCGGGCGCGCAGATCTCGGCGCTCTGGCTCCGCGTCGAGAACAAGGTGGGCAATGCGGCGTCGGGGACCATCCCGGGGCCGCAGGCGGGGTTCAGCGCCGCTGGCGACTCGCTCGAGCAGGACGGCTGGGCGCTGAGCTGGGAGCACACCTTCGGCAACGTTCAGGCGCTCGCCCAGTACGGCGAGCTTGGCAATGCAAAGGGGTGTTCGGTGGCGAACGGTTGCAGCGATACCAAGTCGCGCAGCTATATGGTCGGCGCACGCTACCTCCTGTCGAAGCGGACCTGGCTGTACGCCACCTATAACGAGACCAGGAACGATTCCAACCAGATCACCGACTACGTCGCAGCGGGCCAGACGTCCGCGGTCAACAACGGCTTCCTCCCGGGCATCGGCGCCGGCGCTGATCCGCGCATCTGGGCACTCGGAGTCTTCCACGCGTTCTGAGTCGAACAGCCACGCCGCTCAGGAAGAGGGGATTTCGGCAGGTGCGGGGCGGACAGCTCCGAACCTGCCGCTTTTTCGGCTATGGAAGTTCACGCGGACAGAAGGTTCAACTCCTTCAGCTTGCGATACAGATTGGTGCGTTCCAGGCCGATAGCGTCCGCGAGCAACGCAACCCGGCCTCCACACCGTCTGAGTTGAAAGGCCAGGTACTCGCGCTCGAAGGCGGTCCGTGCCTCGCGATACGGCAGGGTAAAGTCGAGCACAGGAGTGGTCGTGCTGCGGCCCGCGGCGGCGGTCGAGGGCTCCGGAGCGTCCACCACCACAGGAACGGGTGCGCCGCGAAGTGCGCCCGCGACCTCTGAGAGCAACGACTGCAAGCGGATCGGCTTCTCCAGAAACGCGACCGCGCCCAAGCGCGTAGCCGTTACGGCGCGATCGAGCGTGCCGTAGCCGGAAAGCATCACGATCGAGCAGGGCAGCGATCCAGTCGAGTGCCAACTCTCGATTAACTGAAGCCCGTCCTCACCGGGCATCCAGACATCGAGCAATGCGAGATCGAATCGATACGTCGCGACGAGCCGCCGTGCAGCATCGGCGCTTTCCGCTGCGTAAACGCGATGACCTGCGTCCTGAAGCACTTCCGTGAGAAGGTCGCGAATACCTGCTTCATCGTCGACCACCAGAATCGAGGCCATGATCGGTCCCTCGCGAACAAGTTGGCGGTTGCCCATCAACCGGCGCTCTTCAAAGGGCAGTCCGCCTCGAAACCGGCAGCAGCCGGCCTCCTGCGCACTAGAAGTCAGCTGCCCCCGGTGTGCTGCGGAAAACCCTGGCTTTCCAGTCGATCACGCTCGTTCTGCTGCTCTACCACCCACTTTCGGCCCTCCTGGGGATTGGATGACGAGGCACACCCCGTCACGCTGACCAGGACGATCAACGGCACAAGCCAGGAAAGTGTCTTCATGGCGCCTGCAGGGAACATGGTCATGCTCCTGATGAAAGTGTTGGCACCCATCCTGGTGTCACGGGTGCATACCGCTACTATTGCGATGTGCTCCTTACAGGCAGGTGACCGCTGCATTACATCGTCTTTGGCGGAGTGACTTCGACGAGACCACCCGAGCCCAGGCAATCACTTCGGCACTGGAGAAGGGTTGCATCACGGGAGCACGACTGATGACTGCGTGGGCTATGGCAGGAGCGCTCGGTTTGCCGCCCTGGGCAGCAGCAACGGCAGCGTGCGCACCCAGTGCAAGGCGCCTGATCGCGATCTCGGCCCGGACGTCGCTGTCGCGCTCCGCTCAGTTCCCACTATCCTGCCGCGGCAGCTGACAGCGGACTTCGCAGAGTCCGCGGCTTCTGACCGTTACGGGAGCGCGATCACGCCTGGAGACAGAGGCGACTCCTGCGGCGCCGCGACACGTCCGTCAGGGCTCGATAGTCGCGCCGGACCGATTCAAGTCACTGTTTGCCGAGCAATGGATGACAACGCTGCTCAGACACCTCGCGCGAGGCATGTCCGGGGACGGAGATGTTGTCGGGCCCGATCGGTCAGGGTGATCCACGACGTTTGGTCGTGCTGAGCGTCATCAAGATCCGACACTGCCGCGCGAGACCGGGCTCGTTACAGACGCCCTGCAGCTGCTCGAGTTCGCTTGCGAGCGCGCGAAGCGCGCGGACCCGTTGTCGCACGCGATCGAGTTGGGCAGCAAGCAGCGCATTGACCTCGGCGCAGTTCTGCTCGGGTGTATCGCAGAACGCGATGAGGCGTCGGATGTCTTCCAGCGGCATGTCAAGGCTCCGACATCGGCGAACGAACCGAAGCCGCGCCACGTGGGCGGGGTCGTACGAGCGATAGTTGGCGGCGCTCCGCCGCGGGGCGGCAAGCAGCCCGATACGCTCATAGAAGCGGATCGTATCGATCGGGGTTTCGGTCAGTTTCGATAGCTCGCCGATACGCATGTAGACACGCTTGACTCTCGATCTGCTCCAGGGTTCCCAATGAAGGCTAACAGAAGCGGAGACCAGGATGGACGACTGCTGCGAGATGGGCTGCAGGGACCGGGCCGCGTCCGACGCACGATTTCGACGCGTGCTGTGGATCGCGCTAGTCGCCAACGCCGCGATGTTCTTCGTCGAAGCGGGCGCCTCGTTGCGTGCGGAGTCGACGGCGCTGCTGGCCGACGCCATCGATTTTCTCGGTGACGCCGCGAACTACGCGGTGAGCCTGGCGGCTTTGGCGATGAGCGTCGTCTGGCGCAGCCGGGTGGCGATGGCGAAGGGCTGGACCATGGGCCTCTACGGCGTCGCGGTGCTGGGGCTGGCTACATGGAACGTCTATCGGGGCGCCGCGCCGGAGCCGGCCATGATGGCGGCCATCGGCCTTCTTGCGCTCCTGGTCAACGTCGGCGTCGCAGTGCTGCTCTATGCCTTCCGCGACGGGGACGCGAACATGCGGTCCGTGTGGCTCTGTTCGCGCAACGATGCCATCGGCAATTTCGCCGTCATCCTCGCGGCGGCCGGCGTGTTCGGCACGGGTACGCTGTGGCCGGACGTCGGTGTGGCGGTGCTGTTCGCCATTTTGTCGATCTCGGCCGCGCGCGGCGTGATCACGCAGGCCCGGGCAGAGCTCGTCGCCGAGCGGGGGTCCTCCGGCGGTAATCCGGTCGTGCAGCACGGGCGATGAGCACGCGTGGTTGCCTGCGGGGCACGCCTCCGGTAGCATCCCCGACCATTATGCGGATGATTGCATTGCTGCTCGCTCTCTGGCTGCCCCTGCAGGGTTTCGCGGCCACGCTCCTGCACGATCACGCTCACGAAAGCGCGGTTGGGGAGCCCGTCCATTTGCTAGATGCCGGCGAACCGTGCGGCAAGGCGGGTGACGCGCCGGATGAGGACTGCGGTATTTGTGCCGTCGCGCATGCATTCTGCCACCTCGCGCTGAACCCTGGAATTTTCGGGGGGATGATGATGCCGATACCTCTCGGCCAGCATTGCCTCCACGCCGCGCCGCTGCTCGAGCCCGCCTCGGCGTCCATCCGCACGCCGCTCCGCCCGCCACTAGCCCGCGCCTGACCGGCCGGGGGCTCTTCCTTTTCTGATTCGACCGAGGCGGCGCACGCCACGCGCTACCTCACCCCTTTCCCCCGGCCGTTCGGTCCCGTGTGGCTGGAACGGCATGAAGACGATACTGATCCTGATGCTGGGCATCGCGCTGAGCACGCCCGCGCACGCCCAGCCGCCAAGCCTGCGCGAGGCCTTCGAGCAGGCGTGGTCGCGCACGCGCCAAGGCGATGCGCAGGCCGCACGCGCCGACGAGCTCGATGCGCGCGAGCGCGTCACCGACGCGTGGTTTCCCGATTCTCCGACGGTCGGACTCGACCTTCGCCGAGACCTGCCGCGGTGGGTGGAACCATTCGGCATGCAGCAGGGCCCCGAGCGCGGCAAGAACGAGTGGGAGCCGAGCATCGCGATGCCTTTGTGGCTTCCCGGGCAGCGCGACGCACAGCGGCGGATCGTCAACACCGACCGGACCGCGCTGGCCGCGCGCGCGACCTCGAGCCGCCTGCAGGTCGCCGGGGAGGTGCGTGAATCGCTGTGGGCCGCGCATCGCGCACGCAGCGTACGGATGCTGGCCGAGTCGCGGCGGATGACCGCCGAAGCGCTCGAGACCGACGTTGCGCGTCGCGTGCGCGCCGGCGACCTCGCCCGCACCGACCTCTTGCTCGCCCAGGCGGACCTGCTTGCCGCGCGCGCGGCGGTCGCCGCAGCCGCCGCCGACGAACGCGCGACCCTTGGCGCCTACGCGACGCTCGTAGGCGCCGCCGCGCTCGCGGCGGACGTGCCGGAGGCGGTCGCGGACGCGCCGACGCTCGACGCCAATCCGACCGTCGTCGCGAGTCTGCGCGCCATCGAAGCGGCGCGCATCCGGCTGGACTATGTGCAGACCGTGCGCCGCGACAACCCGACGGTCGGCATCGTCCCGCGCTTCGACCGCGACGTGTACGGCGGCGACTACCGCAACACCGTTCGCGTCGGCATCGCCATCCCGCTGGACACCGAAGTCCGTAATGCACCGCGCATCGCGGCGGCGAGCGCGGAACTGTCGGAGGCGCAGGTGGCGGCGGTCGCGGTACGCAAGCAGGTGCAGAACGATCTACAACGTGCGCAGGCCGCGCTCGAGGGTGCCCGCGCGCAGCAGGCCATCGCCGCGGCGCAACTCGAGGTGGCCCGCGAGAACCTCGAGCTCATCGAGCGCGCTTTCCGGCTGGGCGAGCGCGGCGTCGTGGACGTGCTGCGGGTGCGTGCCATCGCGCGCGAGGCGGCCCTTGCCGCCGAAGCCGCACGTCTCGATCTAGGCCTTGCCGCGGCAAGGCTCAACCAGGCTTACGGAGTGCTGCCGTGATGCGTCTCGTGCTGACCTTGCTGCTGCTCACCATCACATTCGCCGGCATCGCCAGCCCGGGACACGACCATGGCCCCGCGGAATCGGCCTCGAACGGGGTCGCCGCACCGCGCTTCGGCACGCACTCGGATCTTTTCGAACTAGTCGGAGTGCTGGAAGCTGCCGAGCTCGTCCTCTACCTGGACCGGTACGCGGACAACGAACCGATCACCGCCGCCGAGATCGCGGTGAGCGGGGAGGCGCTCAAGGCCGCCGCCACGGCCGCCCCGGACGGGACCTTCCGCGTGAAGGCGGATGCACTGGCCAAGCCGGGCCGCCACGCACTGGTGTTCACCATCGTCGCGGCCGGCGAGCAGGACCTGCTGGAGGGCACGCTCGAGGTGCCCGAGCGCGGCGCGATCGGCGCGGCGCATGCCGACACAGCGTGGCTTGCACGCTGGCCGTATTTCCTTGTACTGCTCGGCGCGATCGGCGTCACCGCGCTCCTCCTGCGGAGACGCAAATGAAGCTTCCCCTCGCGATACTGGTCACAGCGCTCGTCGCGTTCACGGCGTACGCCGGGCCCGGACACGATCACGGCGACGATGCCGCCCCGCCCAGTGCCAACGGTCCGCAGCGGCTCCCTGACGGGAGCGTGTTCCTGCCCAAGCCCTCCCAGCGCCAGCTCGGCGTGCGCACCACGCTGGTCGCGCGTGCCGAGCTGCCGACCTCGATCACGCTCAACGGCCGCGTCATCCTGGATCCGAACGCCGGCGGACGCGTCCAGCCCATGCTCGCCGGTCGCATAGAGCCCGGGCCCCGAGGCCTGCCCAGTCTGGGTCAGCGCGTGCGCAAGGGCGAGCTGCTTGCGTATGTCCACCCCTCGGCCTCACAGATCGAACGCGGCAACCAGGCGGCTCAGCTCGCAGAACTTAGCGCTCAGCGCGACCTCGCGGTCAAGCGACTCGCCCGACTCGAGAGCCTCGAGGGCAGCGTGCCGCAAAGGGACATCGAGGTTGCGCGTGCCGACGCGAAGAGTCTGCAGGAGCGGGCTGCGGTGGTCGGCGCATCCTTGCGCGCCGACGAGACGCTGGTCGCTTCAGCCGATGGCGTCATTTCGACCGCGAACGCCGTCGCCGGACAGGTGGTCAACGCCGGCGACGTGCTGTTCGAGATCGTCGATCCGGCGCGCATGCGCATCGAGGCGGTGACCTTCGATCCGGCGCTGGCGGCCGACATCGGCGCGGCGGCGCTTGACCTGGGCAGCGGCCGCACGGTACCGCTCGCATTCATCGGCGCGGCGCGCACCCTGCGCGATCTTGCGCTGCCGCTCCAGTTCCGGACCACCGGCGGTGTGGAGGCGCCGCTGGCGGTAGGGCAGCCGGTGAAGGTGATCGTGCAGTCGCGCCGAACGGTCGAGGGTATCGCCGTGCCGGCCGCCGCCCTGGTGCGCAACCCCGCCAACGAGACCATCGTCTGGGAACACACCGGCGCCGAGCGGTTCGTGCCGCGCGTGGTGCGCTACGCGGAGCTCGACGGTGCGAACGTGGCCGTGCTCGCCGGGCTGGAACCCGGCGCACGTGTGGTGACGCAGGGTGCGTCGCTGGTCAACCAGGTTCGGTAGGCGCCGCCATGTTCAACTGGATCGTCAACGCGAGCCTGCGTAATCGCCTGCTGGTGCTCGCCATCGCCGTGGTGCTGATGCTCTACGGGCTGCTCACGGCACTGCGCACGCCCGTGGACGTGTTCCCCGATTTAAACCGGCCGACGGTTACGCTGATGACCGAGGCGGGTGGGATGGCGCCGGAGGAGGTGGAGACCCTCATCACCTTTCCGCTGGAGACCGCGATGACCGGGCTGCCGGGCGTGGTGACGGTACGCTCGGTGTCCTCTGCAGGCCTCTCGTTCGTGTACGTCACGTTCGACTGGACAGTGGACATCTACCGCGCACGCCAGCTCGTGGCCGAGCGCCTGGGCATCGTGCGAGAGCAGATCCCCGCCGCGGTCCAGCCGCGCATGGGGCCGGTGTCCTCGATCATGGGCGAGATCATGCTCATAGCCATCCCGATCGACGCCGCGAAGATCGATCCGATGCGCGTGCGCGAGTACGCCGACTGGGTGCTGCGGCCGCGGCTCCTCACCATTCCGGGCGTGTCCCAGGTGATTCCCATCGGCGGCGAGGTGCGCCAGTTCCAGGTGCAGCCCGACACTGCGCGCATGGCGGCGCTCGGCATCACGCTGGACCAAGTGGAGCTTGCGCTGCGCGCGTTCTCGGCCAACACGAGCGGCGGCTTCCTCGAGCTCAACAGCCGCGAGTACCTGATCCGCAATCTTGGGCGTACCGCGCGGCTGGAGGACCTGCGGCGCGTCGCGCTCACCAGCCGTAACGGGCAACCGATCCTGCTCGAGCAGATTGCCGACGTGCGCTTCGCCCCGGCCATCAAGCGCGGCGACGCCGGCTTCGGCGGCGCGCCAGCCGTCATCCTGGGCGTGCAGAAGCAGCCCGACGCCGACACCGTACGGCTGACCCGCGACATCGAGGCCGCGCTCGGGACCCTCGCGAAGTCGCTCCCCGAGGGCATGGCCGCGCCGCGGGTGACCTTCCGCCAGGCGTCCTTCATCGAAGCCTCCATCGGGAACCTGCAGGGCAAGCTCGCCCTCGGGGCGGCGGTGGTCGCCGTGGTGCTCTTCCTCTTCCTCGGGAACTTCCGCACCACGCTCATTTCGCTGGCCGCGATCCCGCTGTCGATCCTGGTCACCGCGCTGGTGTTCCGGTACTTCGGGCTGTCGATCAACACCATGACGCTCGGCGGGCTGGCGATCGCCGTGGGCGAGCTCGTGGATGATGCGGTGGTGGGCGTGGAGAACGTGCTGCGCCGGTTGCGCGAGAACGGCCGCCGCACCACGCGGCTCGCGCCGCTGCTGGTAATCGCGCGCGCGACGTTGGAAGTGCGCTCGGCGATCGTGTACGCGACGCTGATCATCGTGCTCGTGTTCGTACCGCTATTCGTGCTCCCCGGCATCGAAGGGCGGCTCTTCATCCCGCTTGGCACGGCCTACATCGTCTCGGTGCTCGCGAGCATGCTGGTATCGGTGACCGTGACGCCCGCGCTGTGCTACTACCTGCTGCCGAACATCGCGGATGCGGCGCACGGCGAGCCGCGCTGGGTGGAAGCGATGAAGCGCGGCTACGCCGGGCTGCTCGGCGGCGTGCTTGCGCGGCCGCGCCTGGCGGTCGCCGCTGCAGCACTTGCGGCCGCCGCCGCGGGCGCGGCGGTGCCGTTCTTCTCGAAGACCTTCCTGCCGCCGTTCAACGAGGGCTCGGTGCTGGTCGGTCTGCGCCTGAACCCGGGCGTCACGCTGACCGAGTCGGTGCGCGTGGCGCGACAGGCCGAGCAGCTGGTTGCCGGCGTGCCGGAGGTGGAGCACGTCGGCCGGCGCAGCGGGCGTGCGGAGCTGGACGAGCATGCCGAAGGCGTGCATGTATCCGAGCTCGATCTCAAGCTCAGCCGTTCCGAGCGGTCGCTGGACGCGATCTACGCCGACATTCGCACGCGACTCGCGCCGCTGCCGGCGGCGATCAACATCGGCCAGCCGATCTCCCACCGCATCGATCACATGCTCTCGGGCGTCCGCGCGCAGATCGCGATCAAGATCTTCGGCGAGGATCTGGACACGCTGCGCGGCCAGGCATCCGCCCTGCGTGAGCGGCTCGCCGCCATTCCCGGGATCGCCGACCTCGAAATCGAGAAGCAGGTACTGGCGCCGCAGATCCGCGTGCGCGTGGACTACGCGGCCGCCGCGCGTTACGGGGTCCCGGTGTCGGACATCCTTACCGGACTGCAGACCCTGGTGGACGGCGCGCGCGTGGCGCAGGTGATCGAGGGCAACCGGCGCTTCGACCTGGTGCTGCGCCTGCCCGAACAGGCGCGCTCGGTGGAGGGATTGCGCAACGTGCTGATCGAGACGCCGGCGGGGCGCGTGCCGCTGTCGCGCCTGGCCACCATCGAAGACAGCGACGGCCCCAACCAGGTGAGCCGCGACGACGGGAAGCGGCGCATCGTCATCTCGGCCAACGCACAGGGGCGGGCGCTTTCCGACGTGGTGGCCGACATCCGCAGCGTGGTCGCCGAGTTCCGCTTGCCCGAGGGCTACTTCGTCACGCTGGGCGGGCAGTTCGAGGCGCAGGAGGAGTCGGCACGACTGGTGGGGCTGCTGTCCCTCGCCTCGCTCGCGCTGGTGTTCCTCGTGCTCTACAGCCGCTACCGGTCGACGGTCCTGGCCTTGATGATCATGGCCAACATTCCGCTTGCGCTCGTCGGCGCGGTGGTGGGGCTATGGCTGTCCGGCCAGCCGCTGTCGCTCGCCGCAATCATCGGCTTTGTGACGCTCGCCGGCATCAGCGTACGCAACGGCATCCTGAAGGTCAGTCACTACATCAACCTCTGCCGCTTCGAGCACGAGCGGTTCGGCGTGCCGATGATCGTGCGCGGTTCGCTGGAACGGCTGAATCCGGTGCTGATGACGGCGCTGGTGGCGGCACTTGCGCTCTCGCCGCTGCTCTTCGATGCGGAGGCGCCAGGCACCGAGATCCTGCATCCGGTGGCGGTGGTGATCTTCAGCGGTCTCATCAGCGCGACCTTGCTCGATACCTTCGTCACGCCGGCGATGTTCTTGTTGTTCGGCGCCAAGCCGCTGGAGCGGCTGCTTGACGAAGCCGACGACAAGGCTGGCCAGCCGGCCGAGGTGTTCTGACGGGCCTTCCATGCGATTTGCCAACCAGGAGAGTAGCGATGCGTCATGTACTGTGCAGCTTCCTCGGCGCCGCGGCGCTGGTCTTGTCCGGCGCGACGCTGGCCGGACCGGGCGATCACAAGGGTCCGAACGGCGGCCAGATGAGGGACATCGGCGACAAGCACGTCGAGGTGGTGGCGAAGCCCGGCCAGATCGTCGTGTTCCTCTTCGATGCCAGGGATGCAAAGATCGCGAGCGCCGGGGCATCGGGCAAGGCGACGGTGCTCGCGAAGGGCAAGACCACCGACATCGCGCTCGCGCCCGACGGAGACAATCGCCTCGTGGGTAACGGCGGGTTCGAGGCGGACAAGTCGCTTGCCGTTGTCGTAAACGTCTCCTTGCCCGGACAGAAGCCGCTGCAGGGG
Source organism: Anaerolineae bacterium (assembly GCA_025454635.1). Classification (GTDB taxonomy): domain Bacteria; phylum Chloroflexota; class Anaerolineae; order CG2-30-64-16; family CG2-30-64-16; genus JALOOB01. The sequence continues at coordinate 2,530 of JALOOB010000001.1, read as the reverse complement.
CGGTTCACGCCGCTGCGGTAACGCGCGCCCGGAGATCCTCAAGGTGGCATCGTTGGGTCGCTTCTTCGCCAACCATCGCATCGCGGTGTCCAGAGCCTTCGCCGGCACGTTCCTGACTGCAATGCTCGTCACGTCCAGTGCCTGGGAACGCTCGATGTTCGGCCACGCATTGTTCGTTGCGGGTGTAGTCCTTGTCGGCGTGGCCACGGTTGGCAGGCTCTCGTGTGCCCTCAACATCGGTGGCAGGAAGAACGCCGTGCTGGTCACCGAGGGGCTCTACGCCATGACACGCAAACCGTCGTACTCCTTCCATCCGCAGCTTTTCCGCCGGTCGATGGCTGAAGTGGTGTGGTTTGTGTGCTTGCTCGGCGCCATCTATGTCATCGAAGAGTTGCATGAGCTTGGCGTGATGGTTCCCGTCGTGGCGCTGCCATGAGTGCCGACCATGATCATGGACGCGGCTCCAGCGAAGGGCGGATGTGGCTGGTGCTCGGGCTGACGACGCTGTTCCTCGCAGCCGAGGTCGCCGGCGGCATCATCTTCAACAGCCTCGCACTGTTGTCGGACGCGGCCCATATGGCGACCGACGCGATCGCGCTGGCGATCGCGATCGCCGCGATCAGGCTCTCGCGCCTGGCCGCCGACCGAAAGCGCACGTTCGGCTACCACCGTTTCGAAGTGCTCGGGGCCGCCTTGAACGCTGCCATGCTCTTCGTGGTGGCGGTGTACATCGGTTTCGAGGCATGGCAACGCTGGAGGACGCCGCTACCGATCGACTCCTGGGGCATGCTGCTCGTGGCGTGCGCCGGACTCGCCGTCAACCTGATTGGCATGCGGCTCCTCGCAGCTGACGCCGGGAAGAGCCTGAACGTCAAGGGAGCCTACCTGGAGGTCTGGGCCGATGCCCTGGGGTCGGTCGCAGTGATCGTGGGCGCCCTGCTGGTGTGGCTGACTGGCTGGACCCGTGCGGATCCGGTGATCGCGGTCTTCATCGCACTGTGGGTTCTTCCGCGCGCCTGGACACTGTTCAGGCAGACCGTCAACGTGCTGTTGGAGGGCGTGCCCGACGGCCTCGACCTTGGCGAGCTGGAACGCTCCATCTTGTCGGTGGACGGCGTCGCTGAATTGCATGAACTGCACGTCTGGGCATTGGGCAGCGACAAGAACAGTCTGACAGTTCACGTGATCGTGAACGAGACGGCGGACGCCGATCAGGTGGGCAAAGCCGTACGCGAGGCGATCTCGCGCAAGTTCGGCATCACCCACAGCACAGTGCAAATGGAGCGCAGACGTTGCGACCCGCCAGACCCCGACGCGGCCTTGCATCGTTAGCGTACTGATCCGCCATACCACTGGACGCTCTCGAGGAGAAGCATGCGACTGCTGGTGGTCGAGGACAACCCGCGCACCGCAAAATACCTGCTCAAGGGGTTGCGGGAGTCGGGTTTCATCGTCGATGCCGCGCATACCGGCGTAGACGGCCTACATCTGGCACTTACCGGTGAGTACGACGCGGTCATTCTCGACGTGAACCTGCCGCAGATGAGCGGGTGGACGGTGTTGGAGACGCTGCGCAAGGAGCGCGCGACGCCCGTACTCATGCTGACCGCGCAGGGCGAGGTGGACAATCGCGTCCGTGGGTTGGAGTTAGGCGCCGACGACTATCTCGCAAAGCCTTTCGCGTTCGCGGAACTGGTCGCGCGCGTGCGCAGCCTCTTGCGCCGGACTGGCATCCCGGCGAACGCCCTGCTGCTGACGGAAGCGGACTTGACGCTCGATGTGGTACGGCGCCGGGCGGTGCGTGCGGGCAGGCGCATCGAGTTGACCGCGCAAGAGTTCAACCTGCTGTCCCTGCTCATGCGGCGCAAAGGAGAGCCGCTCGCGCGCACGTTCATCGCGGAGCAGGTGTGGGACATGGCTTTCGACAGCGGGACCAACGTGGTCGACGTCGCCGTTCGGCGCCTGCGCGCCAAGGTCGATGAGAGCTTCGCGCCGCGGCTCATTCACACCGTGCGCGGCGTGGGCTACGTCCTGGAAGTGCGCGATGAGGATGAGCAGAAGTAGCGGCGCGGCGGCGAAGTAGACCGCCACGCCACGCGGCTCATTACGGATCGTGATCGTCCGCGACATGGCTTTGCCATTGAAGCTCGCCACGTCGGTGGTGCCGGCTGACCGGGATACTCCCGCCACGCCGTGCAGAAACCCTCTCACGCCCGGTGAACCCGCCCGGCTGGCGCGAGGCGCGCCCCCTGCGAACGGCCGCCTCCCGTCGGAATCTCCGTTGGATTGTCTGATCCCCCGCTGGAGATGTGGACACTGCGAAAGCGGCATCGCGACAAGGACGGAGTACTCAGCCATCACGTGTAGTAGAGGACAGCCGAGTTAGCTATCCAGTTGGCGGTACTTGGGTACGACTGCAGAGAAAATGCAGAAAGAGCTGCTAGAAATATCGTAATATCAATATGTTAGTGATCGCTTTCCACCCATTGAACTACGGTGGGCAGGGCCGGGACGTCGTGCGACGAGCACG
>JALOOB010000544.1 GCA_025454635.1 Anaerolineae bacterium | reverse complement strand
CTCCACGCCGTCGCCGTCCGGGAGCCCAAGGTCGAGGATAATCAGGTCCGGCCGGTCGTCCAAAATGCGGCCCAGCGCCTCCCGGAAGGTTCCGACTTCAAAAACTTTGTAGCCGTGCATCGTGAGCGCGGCGCGCAGGAAGCGTCGGATCGACGCTTCGTCGTCCACCACTAGCACGCGCGCTTCCGGCTCGCTCATCCTCTCGCCCGTTCGCCCGCCGGCAGCGCCAGGGTCACCGTCGTTCCGCCCCCCGGCGTCGGCGCGGCCCAGATGCGCCCCCCGTGCGCCTCCACGATGCCCCGGCAAATCGACAGCCCCAGCCCTGTCCCGCTCACCGCGCCCGGGTGTTGGACCCGGTAGAACTTGTCGAAGATGCGGTCCAGGTCAGTCTGCGCCACGCCCGGGCCCTGATCCGCAATCGCCACCTCGACCGTGTCATCTCCGCACGACGCTGTCACAATGATGGGCCGGTCGGGCGGAGAGTACTTGATGGCGTTGTCGAGGAGATTAACGAACACCTGCACCAGCAGCACGAAATCCACCCGAACCATTGGCAGATCCGCCGGAATGCGCGCGAGGATCTCGCGCCCGTCGGCCCGCCATGCCAGAGCGTCCAGCGCGGCGCCAAGCAGGTCCTCGACATCCGCATCGGTGAGTAGAAGCCGCAGGGCATCGGCTTCCAGCCGGCTCATGCTCAGCAGGTTCGCCACCAGGCGGTTCAGGCGGTCGGCTTCCTCGCGCGCGGCGGACACCAGGCTGCGCTGGGTCTCCGCATCCAGTCGCGCACCGTCCTCCTCCAGGGCGCTCAGCGCGCCGGTAATGGTGACCAGTGGCGTCCGCAGCTCGTGCGAGACCGAATCGAGCAGCGAGCGTTGGAGCCGCTCCGTAACCTGCAGAAGCTCCGTCTCGCGCGCCTTCTCCAGCAGTTGCGCGCGCTCGATCGCAAGCGCGGCCTGGTTCGCGAAGGATGCCAGTGTCCGGCGTTGGTCCGTCGTCAGTGTGCGCTCGTCGTTGGCGGGCCGGATGCCGAGGACGCCGACCGCGCCCCGCGGCGTCAACATCGGCAAGCAGCGCAGTGGCGCGGCCGGCAGGGTGTCCGTGCCGCGTCCCGCCGGCTGCGCGTGCTGGAAAGCCCATGTCGCAACGGCCAGATCATGCTCGGCCGGCGGAGCACCCTCCGCGCCGGCAATGGCCCGCAGTCCCTCTCCCTGGGGAAGAAAGACGATGGCGCCACGCTCGAAAATGCGCTCCACCTGCGCGATGACCACCGCGACGATCCCCGCCAGATCGGTTGCCGAGGCGAGTTCCCCACCACCAGGCCCAACGCAAACAAGCCCAGAAACGTCAGGATATACTGCGTATCGCTCACCGCAAACGTCAGGTAGGGCGGCACCAGGAAGAAGTCAAAGGCCAGCACGCCCAGCGTCGCGCTGAGCACCGCGGGCGCGCGTCCCAGGTAGAGCGCGGCGATGAGCACGACGGCCAGATATGGCATCACCAGGTTGGCCGGCTCGATCCGCTCGCGCAACGGCCAGCTCACGAGCGTGGCCAAGACGACCAGCGCCACGCTATATGCGTAGGCGCGGCCGGGCGCATGGGCCAGCGACGCGAGCCGCGTCTTTCGCGTGCCGCTTGGCGCAGGGTCACTGATGATGTAGATGTCGATGTCGCCGCTCATCCGCACCAGGTCTTCGACGAGCGACACACGGAATTGATCGCGCCAGCGCGGCCGCACGCGCGATCCGATGACGATCTTCGTTACGTTGCGCTGCGCCGCAAATGCCAGCACACTGCTGGCGAGCGACTCGCCTGTGATCGTGACCGCCTCCGCGCCGAGCGATTCCGCGAGCTGCAGGTGCGCGGCCACCAGCGCCCGATCTTCCTCGCGCAGCTCCGGGCGGCTGGCCGACTCGAAGTGCAGGGCATACCACGGCGCATTCAACTCGTCGGCCAACCGTCGCGCCGCCCTGATGAGCCGCTCTGAGGTGGGGCTGGCGCCGACGCAGACCAGCAGCCGTTCGCCCGCGTGCCAGGGACCGGGGATCGCTCGCGTTTGCATATACGCGCGCATCTGGTCGTCAACCCGCTCCGCCGCCCGGCGCAGGGCCATCTCGCGCAGCGCGGTCAGGTTGCCTTTGCGGAAGAACATCTCCACCGCGCGCGCCGCTTGTTCAGGCACGTACACCTTGCCCTCGCGCAGCCGGCGCAGCAGCTCGTCTGGCGGCAGGTCGACCATTTCGAGCTCGGCCGCCTCGTCGAGCACCCGGTCGGGCACCGTCTCTTGCTGTCGCGTTCCGGTGATCTGCGCCACGACGTCGTTCAGACTCTCCAGGTGCTGGACATTGAGCGTCGTGTAGACGTCGATGCCCGCGGCCAGCAGTTCTTCCACGTCGAGAAACCGCTTCGGGTGGCGCGATCCGGGCGCGTTCGTGTGCGCCAGCTCGTCAACCAGCGCAAGCTGCGGTCGCCGCGCGAGCAAGCCGTCGACGTCAAGCTCCGGCAGCAGCACCCCGCGATGCTCGACCTGC
>JALOOB010000037.1 GCA_025454635.1 Anaerolineae bacterium | reverse complement strand
ACCGTGCCGCTCGAACCGTTGACCCCCTGCCGCATGTTGGTCATCTGCCCCTTGCGCGGGCCCAGCATCTCGACCACCACGCCGGAGTATGGCTCAGGCACCTCGATGTGGACTTCCTCCACCGGCTCCAGCTTTTCGCCGGTGTCCGGGTCTTCGTGGAAGATGACTTCCGGCGCGCTCACCTGGAACTCGTATCCCTCGCGGCGCATCGTCTCGATCAGGATCGCCAGGTGCAGCTCGCCGCGTCCGCTGACAAGGAAGGTGTCGGCCGAGTCGGTCGGCTCGACGCGTAAGGCGACGTCGCGCTCGATGGCGCGCTCCAAGCGCTCCTTGAGCTTGCGGCTCGTGACCCACGTGCCTTCGCGGCCCGCAAAGGGCGACGTGTTGACGCCAAAGGTCATGCGGACTGTCGGCTCCTCCACGCTGATCGTCGGCAGCGCAACAGGGTTGACGGCGTCCGCAATCGTCTCCCCGATGTTGACCTCGGGGATGCCGGCCATGGCGATGATCTCGCCTGCGCTGGCTTCCTGCACCTCCAGCCGCTCCAGCCCTTCGTAGATGAAGAGCTGCGCGATCTTCTCCATGTGGATCTCGCCTTCGCGGTCGATGCGCGCGACGCTCTGCCCACGGCGAAACGCGCCGGCTGAGAGGCGCCCCATCACGATTTTGCCCTTGTAATCGTCGTACGACAGGTTGGTCACCAGCATTTGGCCGGACGCGTCCGGGTCGACCGTCGGCGCAGGCAGGTGGTTGACGATAGCGTCGAACAGCGGCTTGAGGCTGCCTTCCAGGTTGTCAGGGTCCGCGCTCGCTTGGCCGGCCGTCGCAATGCAGTAGATGATCGGGAAATCGGCCTGATCTTCCGTTGCGCCCAGCTCAATGAACAGGTCGAACGCCGCGTCGACCGCCCACGCGGGCCGCGCATGGTTCCGGTCCACCTTGTTGATGACAAGAATGGCTTTCCGCCCGAGTTCCAGCGCCTTGCGCAGCACGAAGCGCGTCTGCGGCATGGGGCCTTCAGCCGCGTCGACGAGCAGCAGCACGCCGTCGACCATGTTCAGCACGCGCTCGACCTCGCCGCCAAAGTCCGCGTGGCCGGGGGTGTCCACGATGTTGATCTTAATTCCGCCGTAGCGCACCGCGGTGTTCTTCGCCAGAATGGTGATGCCGCGCTCGCGCTCCAGATCGTTCGAGTCCATGACTCGCTCGGGCACGTTCTGGTTGTCGCGGAACACGCGCGACTGCTTGAGCATGGCATCGACCAGCGTGGTCTTGCCGTGATCGACGTGCGCGATAATCGCGATATTGCGAATGTCTTCCCGCTTTACTTCCATGTTTCACCCTGCCCCGTAGCCCGGCGGCGTTAATCCAAAAACGCCGGAAGCACAGAAATGGCTCCCGGCGTCTGTCACAGACGCAGCAATCCAAGTAATGCGCACAAAAATCGTCAGCGGGGCTAGTGCGCCGCGCTGACGATTCAGTGCTTTTATTGTACCTCAGTTTGGCCGGCGAATCAAATAGCGCCGTCGCGTTGATGCGCCGGCTAGTTCCGACCAGGCAACTCGAGCGACCGCCCCTTGTTCACCATCAGGCCAGGTTGGCAGTTGCGGCAGAAATAGGTCGTCGAGCGCTCATAAGTGATCGTGCTGATGCGTCCGCCGCAGCGCGGGCACTCGCCGTCGTCCTTGCCGTGGATGGCGAGGAAGTCGCGCACTTCGACATCGATGCGGTCGCCCACGCGCTCGCGCAGCGTCTCCACCGCCCGCTGGAGCGCGATGCGCATGCAGTTGTAGAGCCGCTCGACTTCCTGCTCGCTCAGGCTCGCGCGCCGTCGCATCGGGTAGATTGCCGCGCACCACAGGATCTCGTCCGCGTACGCGTTGCCGATCCCCGCAACAAAGCGCTGGTTGGTCAGCACGCCCTTGATCTCGCCCTGGTGCTTCTTCAGCCGCTCGCGGAATGCGCCTAGCGTCAATGCGGGATCGTCAGCCTCCGGCCCCATCTCCATCATGCCTGGCGCCTGGTTAAGGTCCGCCACAATGTAAACCTTCCCCATATCCTTCGCATCGTGGTAGCGCAGTTCCATGCCATTGTCGAGGGATAGGATCAGCGCGTCGCGCACGCGCTTCTTGCCGAGCGGCGCGGCGTAGCGGATGCGGCCCGCGAGCATCGGGGTAATGACGATGGTCACCCCGCTGTCCAGAGACAGCAGCAGATTCTTGCCCCGCCGCGCCACGCCGGTGAATCGCCGGCCAGGCAGCGCGTCCGCCGGCTCGCCGCCGGCCAGGTTGCGCACTATCAGCGGGCGCGGGGTGTCGACGCCGGTAACCGCGACGCCCGGAAGCCGCGGCGCAAGATACTCGCGGATTATCTCAAGGTCGGGGAGTTCGGGCATGAGGCACCTCAGGAGGGATTTTACCACAAATAAGAAACCCGGTCGCCGTGCCACCTCATTGTGGAACAACAACCGGGCCCCTCGCACTTACTCATCCCTACGGGATCAACTGCACCCCGGCGCGTAGCACAACTGCAACTCCTTCGCCGCGCGCACCTCGTCCAGCCGCTTCACCGGCGAGTTGTGCGGCGCAGTTTTGAGCAGTTCGGGCGTCTCGCGCGCCTCCTGCGCGATCTGGATCATCGCGTCGCAGAACGCGTCGAGCGTTTCCTTGCTCTCCGTCTCCGTCGGCTCGATCATGATGGCTTCCGGCACGATCAGCGGGAAGTACACCGTCGGCGGATGGAACTCGTAGTCCATGAGCCGCTTGGCGATGTCCATCGTGTTGATCGTCGGCGCGCCGTCGAGCTTGCCCTGCGCGACAAACTCGTGCATGCATGTCCGGTCGCCGTGCGGGATTGGGTAGACGCCTCTGAGCCGCGCCTGGATGTAGTTCGCGTTCAGCACCGCGTTCTCGCTGATTGCGCGCAGCCCCGCGGCCCCATGCATCCGAATGTAGGTGTACGCGCGCACGAGGATGCCGAAGTTGCCCCAGAAGGCTTTCACGCGGCCAATGCTCTTCGCCGGCATCTCCCAGCGGAAGTAGCCGTCCTCGTCGCGCGCGACGATGGGGCCTGGCAGGTACTCGGCCAGATGCGCCGCGACGCCGACCGCGCCGGAGCCAGGGCCGCCGCCGCCGTGGGGGGTCGAGAACGTCTTGTGCAGGTTGTAGTGCATCACGTCAAAGCCCAGCGCGCCGGGCTTGGCGATGCCGAGGATGGCGTTGAAGTTCGCGCCGTCGCCGTACACGAGGCCGCCCGCCTCATGCACTAATTGCAGCACCTCTGCCACATTCTCATCGAACAGGCCGAGCGTGTTGGGGTTGGTCAGCATCAAGCCGACCAGCCTGTCGCCGTGCTTCGCGATCAGCGCCTTGAGCGCCGCAAGATCGACGTTGCCGTCTGCGGCAGACGGGCACTCGACCACCTTCAGCCCCGACATGCTCGTCGTCGCAGGGTTCGTGCCGTGCGCCGAGTCAGGCACGATGATGACGTCGCGCTGCGTCTCGCCCTTCTCGTAGAGATACTTCCGCATGATCAGCACGCCGGTTAGCTCGCCGTGCGCGCCTGCGGCAGGTTGGAGCGTCACCGCGGCGAACCCCGCGATCTCCGCCAGCATCTCCTGCAGGTTATGCATAAGAGCCATCGCGCCCTGGATGCTGTCCATGTCCTGCAAAGGGTGCAGGTTGGCTAAGCCGGCCATGCGCGCGGCGTACTCGTTCACCTTCGGGTTGTACTTCATGGTGCACGACCCGAGGGGATAGAAACCCGTGTCGATCGAGTGGTTAAGCTGGCTGAGCCGGGTGTAGTGGCGCACCAGGTCAATCTCGGACACTTCCGGCAGCGGCAGTTCGCCGCGCAGCGCATCCTGCGGCAGCGGCGACTCCGGCACATCGACGTCGGGCAGGTGGACGGCTTTGCGGCCCGCGCGGCAGATTTCGTAAATCAGCGGCTCGCCCATCACGCCACCTCCTCAATATCGCTTTGCTCGGTTTCACCGAGCGATTCGTCTTGGCCTTCGAGGTCCTCAGACGCCGGCGCGGCAATGGCGGCCAGCGCCTCAGCCAGCGTCTCGATCTCGACCTTACTGTTCATCTCGGTCACGCAGACGAGCATATGATCCTTCAGCTCGGGATAGTCCGCGCCGAGGTCGTACCCGCCCACGATGCCCCACTCGTTCAGCAGTCGCTCGTTGAGCTCCGCAATCGGCAGCGGGCACTGGACGACGAACTCCTTGAAGAACGGGCCGTCGCTCTTGACCGCGTAGTCATCGAGCGCGTCGACCAGCTTTGCGGCGTAGTGCGCCTTATGGTACGTCAGCTCCGCGGCTTTCTTCAACCCGTGCTTGCCCATGGCAGCCATGTAGATCGCCGCAGCCAGCGCGTTGAACCCGCGCTCTTCGTCCACGTCGACCGTCTGCCCGACGATGCGGCCCGCCGACTTGCGCACCTCGCCCATCTTCATGGCGAAGAAGCCGACGTAAGGCCCGCCGAGGCTCAGGCTGTTCCCCATCGGCTGCGCCTCGCCGCATGCGACGTCCGCGCCATAGTGGCCCGGCGGGGTGAACAGGCCAAGGCTGATTGGATCGCATGCGACGATGAGCATTGCGCCCGCGCCATGAACCCTGTCGGCCAGCGCCTGCATCTCAGCAGGCAGGTAGAGGCGGCCCAGGAAGTCCGGGTTCTGAACGATGACGCAGGCCGCGTCCTTATCGCACATGTCGGCCAACGCGTTCAGGTCGCCCAGGGGCGCATTCTCGCCGATGGTCTTGACGCACATGCCCTGCGTGTAAGTATGGACGACGTCGCGGTACTGCGGGTTGAGCGTGGGGCTGAGGATCACGTTGCAGCGCTTGTTCCGCCCGACCTGCAGCGCCATGATGACCGCCTCGGCCACGGCAGTCGCGCCGTCGTAGTGCGATACGTTGGAGACCTCCATGCCAGTCAGCGCGGTGATCATCGACTGGTACTCGAAGTGCGCCTGAAGCGTGCCCTGACTGATCTCCGGCTGGTACGGGGTGTAGGCGGTATAGAACTCACCGCGCGAGATGATGCTGTCGACGACTTTGGGCACGAAGTGATTGTATGCGCCCGCGCCGAGGAAGCACGCAAGGTGGTTCAGATCGTCGTTCTCGTCCGCCAGCGCCTGAAGCTCCTGCAACATCTCCATTTCGGTGAGCGCAGGGGGCAGGTCGAGCTTCGGGAAGCGAAACTGCTCCGGCACGTCATGGAACAAGTCCGCCACCGTCTCGACGCCCACGACCTTCAGCATCTCCGCGCGGTCGGCGTCGGTGTTCGGTATGTAATCCATCATTCCTCCGGTGCGAATTGAAAATCGAAAATTCAAAATTGAAGATGATCTTCAATCTTCAATCTTCAGTCTTCAATTCTTAGTGTCCGCCCTTTTCTTCCTCTTCCTGGACGAACGCCTCGTAGGCGCCGGCATCCATGAGGGCGTCGAGTTCGCCAGCATCGCTCAGGCTCACTTTGACCAACCACGCCTTGCCGAACGGATCCTCGTTCACCCACTCGGGATTGTCCTCGAGATCTGTGTTGACCTCTACGACCTCGCCCGAGACCGGCGCGTTGGCATCCTCGGCGGCCTTGACCGACTCTACCGTGCCCATCGACTCCCCGGCCGTGACTGAGTCGCCCACTTCCGGCAGCTCGACGTAGACAATGTCGGAGAGGAGATGTTGCGCGTAATCGGACACGCCGATCACCGCGTAGTCACCCTCCATGCGCACCCACTCGTGGGTCTTTGCGTATCGGGCCTGCGCGTCGTACTTGTAAGCCATGGTGTCCTCCTGATGGTGATGCTGAGTAGTTGCGTGGTTAAAGAAAAAGAGACGGAAGGAACGGGCAGACTAACGCCCGGCTTCCGTCTCTGTCTGGTGACCTGAGAGATTGCCCACGTCGGCTTGCCCCATCGGTGCTCGTTTCGCCTGCCGGCGAAACGCTCTTTCCAGAGTGCTGTCCCAGCGCGATGTTGTGACCTGAGAGATTAGCGCGCAGCCCGGTAGCTGCGCGCGAGCACCTTCGGTATCGCCATTCGGAAGGGCGCAGCCCCCCAGGATGGCGCATTCTCTCGCGCTGATCAACCAGCTAGTATGCTTTTGTTACGGTAACCAGTTTATCACACAGGCTGGCCGGGTGTCAACGAGACACGTTTCCGTTCGCGGCGCATTCGCAGCCACGCGACGACAAGCCCGGTGACCAGCGACGGGATGGAAAACCAGACGGCAAACGGCACGGCGCGAACAAGCCGGTCGCCGAACGAACTAACGTCTCCCTGGCCCAGCGCCCACAGCGACACAAAAATCACCACGGCCAGCAGCCCAAGCGCTGCGCCTCCCAGGGGGTTGGCGCGCAAAATCGCGATGAACGCGCCGAGGAGACCTCCGACAAGAAACGCGCCCACCCCGAATAGGATGCCGTAGAATGCCGCCTCTCCAACGTTGCTGCCGTCGATTGCGGCCTGAACGACAAAGAAGATCCAGAAGAGAAAGGCGCACAAGAACGCACCGAATAGGCCGAGCAACACGGTTTCGCCGACTCTCCGCATTGGCGCAACTCCTGAATGCGAATCGCGCGCCCATTGCGCTCCGTCTGACGCGTAGATTATACAGGATCGGCGCGGCGTCGCGCAATCCGCGGCGAAGCCCTCACCTGCGAGTTGGCGTTTGCGCCGCCATCAGCGCGGCCCTTGACAATTTTTGTGACGCGAAGTACAATCGTTGCAACTACTTGTCCCGTGCGAAGGCCTGTTCACGGGACCATCTCGTTATTGCGCCAACCGGGTTGCTTTGCGCTCTCATCCCGGACAAATACCCTCGAAGGCGGCTGTCTTGGCAGGCCGATGGACAATCTGGAGGGTAACCATGAAACCCCTTCGCTGCCTCCTCAAAGCGCCTTCACCTCTGGTCGTTCTGAGCGCCATCTTGGTCGTCGTGGCAATACTCTCGCCGGCAACTCCCGCCGAGGCCGATGGCCTCATCACCCACGTTGACATTGTCGACCGCGCTATCGGAAAGCTCGACAACTATGGCGACGCCGACCTCAAAGCCTTTCTGAACGCAAACCGCGACGTCCTGCATTTTGGCGCCATGTTCCCCGACGTGGGATACAGCATTCGAATTACTGAAGATGGTGACGTATACGATCAGTGGGCCGAGAAAGTCCATGACACGGATGACCTGAAGCTGAACTGCAAGGTCAGCGCGCCGCCGCGCACCGGGCCCCCAAGCTACCGCTCCAAGCTCACCGAAGACCTTCTGCTCGCCTTCCGAAAGGAGCCGCGGGACGCGCGGTCGATTGCGTTCCTCTTCGGTCTGATCTCGCACCAGGAAGCAGACATTCCCTTCCACTTTGGCAATGAGTACTGCCTCAACGGTAAGCTCGTCACCACGCCGGGCCTCCTGGCGGCATGGGAGAAGCTGGGTTACAGTCATACCGAGACCGAAATCGCGATGGACGAACGTCTCTACGATGAAACCGACGCCATTGACTGGTGGTATCCCGAGAGCGTAATCAGGAACCAGTGGATGCCGGACTTGCAGGTGCTGGGCACGCTGCCCCACGGCACCTGGTTAATGCAAGACTGGTACAATTACGAAGTCGCCGAGGCCAAAACGGCGCGTGCCCTGAACGGTGGGCTCACGGCGGAGGAGCAGCGCGCGATCTCCTCCTGGGTCAACTACTACCCCGGCGGCCTCGATCACTCAGCGTTGCGAACGGTCACGGCCTGGCGCCAAACCTGGAACTGGCTGCAGCAGTACAAGCCGGTCACAGAGGTGGTCGTCAAGCCCGCGCGGCCCGACGGCAACAACGGCTGGTACCGATCCAATAGCGTCGAGGTTGCCTTCAGCGCGACGGACAACTTCCTGGGATGGATCAACCTGGCCCCGGTTCTCAACTGCGCGTACTATCCCGCCGGGCGGCCCGCGCAGCTATGCCCGCGCCCTTCCGGAACGATCTCCGCCGACGGCGTGCATACCTTCTCCGCCAACTCCCAGGATCGCCTCGGTATCGTCTCCGATCAACAGGTTGTGCGTCTCGCCATCGACAGGACCGCCCCGGCGGTGGATGTCGAGGCGACTGATCAGCAGCTTACGCGGGCCGACTCGGTGATGGTGCGCGGCTCTGACCCCGCGCCCGGTTCCGGTCTCGCTTCCTTGACGCTCAATGGCAAGCCGGTGTCGGACGGCCAGCAAGTTGACCTCTTCTGGCTGCCCCTCGGAACCAACGCCTTCACTGTGCGCGGCGAAGACGTAGCCGGCGGCGTGACCGAAAAACGCGTAGATGTTCAAGTCGCCGCCACTCTGGAGAGCCTCCGGGCCGTGATCGGTCGATTGTGCGCCGAGTCGCATATAACGAACAGAGACGCCTGCGGGCAGTTCTCGTCCACGGTGCGCGCGGCGCAGAAGATCCTGGATCGAGGCTATCCCACCGTCGCGGTAGCCATCCTCAGGGCGCGCGAGCGCCAGATACAGTCGCTTTTCGGCAAGAGCATCTCCCAGGAAGGCGCCGCGCTCCTGCTCGACGAGTGTCGTTACCTCATCGCTGAGCTAACGCCTTAAGCGCGCGGGGCGCGTCTCCGGGCGGTCCCCTTGCCGCCCGGAGACGCGCCCCGCGCTGATCCCCCCCACTTTCGCCTCGTCTGTCGCGGCCTGTGTTATAATCCTCCCTCATTCGGGCCTTGTCCCCACTTGAAAGGAACTCCCCCTCATGCCATCGTGGATGCCGGCCACCGGGCCGGAACGTGTTCTGTGGATCGCCATTATCCTGTTGGTCCTCGGTTACCTCGGCGGACAGTGGCTCAACCGGCAGCGCAGCAAACGGCTGGGCAACTGGCTGCAGGCCGGGATAGGCTCGCTCGGCGGCCGCGTCGCGTGGCGCTGGATCAAGTCGGTGACCTCCGGCGCGGAGGTGACTGTTCAGGAGGCCCGCGCGCCTTACCGCAACTTGTCCATCTCGTACTATCTGTTAACGCGCGAGTTCGCCCCGCTGTGGCTGTGGGAGCGGATTCGCGGCAAGCGCGACCTGTTGGCGCTCAAGGCCGACCTGCGGCTGATTCCTTCGCGCGAGTTCGAGATCCTGCCAGCGCGCGGCAAGCTCCGCCGGGAGTTGGACGAGGCGACACGGGATGTGCCGTACCAGTGGACCGAACTGACAGACGGACTGTCGCTCGGGGGCCGACCGGCGGTGGACGCGGTCTCGCTCGAACGAGCGACGGAGTTCATGAAAAGCTATGGACCTTATGTCGAACGTATTTCGCTGCGCCGCCGCGCGCCGCACGTCATGGCGTTCTTCCGCATGACCGGCCTGGAGCGGACGAAGAGCGACGAGTTGTGGCGCGCGCTGGGCGAATTGGTGCGCTAGAGCGACGCCGCGCCGTGAGGTGGCGATGAACATCAAGGAATGGATCGCAACGGATCTGAGCGAAGTGGGCGCGTTGCTGGCGCAGGTGTCCGAAGACCAATGCGAGGCGCTTTGCGAGCAGATCATCGCCGCAACGCGCGTCTTCGTGGCCGGGCAGGGCCGGTCGGGTTGGATCATGCGCATGGCCGCGGTGCGCCTCATGCAAGTCGGTCTCACCGCGCACGTCGTCGGCGACGCGACCACGCCGCCCATTCGCTCAGGCGACCTCCTGCTGATCGCCTCCGGCAGCGGCGAGACGTCCGCGCCGGTCAGCTACGCGCGCCGCGCGGTCAGCCAAGGCGCCCGCGTCGCGTCCATCACCAGCCAACCCGCGTCGACCATCGCCAGCCTATCGGATACGGTCGTGTTCATTCCCGGCGGTTCCACCCGGGAGAACTTCGGTGGAACCAGCAAACTGCCCCTCGCGGCCGCGCTCGAACAGGCCACGCTGATCGTGCTGGACGCAGTCGTCGCGCGCATCGCCGAACGGACAGGCCAGACGCAGTCGAGCATGATGGCCCGCCACGCAAACCTGGAATGAATAAGACATGACGGTCTTCAACCGGGACGACGCCTACCGCGTTCAACTGCCCGCGTTCGAGGGCCCGCTCGACCTGCTGCTGCAGTTGATCGAGCGGGAAAAGCTGGACATCAGCGCGATCTCGCTTGCCGCCGTAGCCGACCAGTTCCTCCAGACCGTGCGACAAATGGAGTCGGTGGAGGCCGGCGACCTGTCTGACTTCCTCGTGGTTGCTGCCCGGCTGGTGTGGATCAAGTCCCGCCTGCTGCTGCCCCAGCCGCGGCCGCCGAGCGAGGATGCCGACGAAGAAGACCCTGCTGAAGCGCTGGCGCGGCAGTTGCGCGAATACAAGCGGTTCAAGGAAGCCGCGGCCGCGTTGCGTGTGATCGAAGACGCGGGCCTGCGGACCTACACCCGCGCTGCCCCTCCCCCGGAGCTCGAGGCCCGACTCGACCCGGCCGGCGGGCTGATGACCGACCTGCTTGCCGCCGCGCAGTCCGCTTTTGCCGCGCTCGAAGCCGCCGCGCCCGATATCCCCGAAGGCATGGTCGTGCCGTTTAAGCTGACCATCCATGACCAGATCGTTCGCATCAGCGAGGTCACGGCCGAGGGCCGTCGCGTCACGTTCCGCAGCCTGCTGTCGAGCGCGCGTCACCGGCTGGAGATCATCGTGACCCTGCTCGCAGTGTTGGAGCTGATCAAGAGGCAGGCGATTAGCGTCAGTCAGGACGTCGCGTTCGGGGAAATTATGATCGAGGGCGTGGCGGGAGCGGTCTCTACCGTTGAGACGAATGGAGACTCGCTCGACGACGCCTGAGCGCAGCCACGACAAGCAGGGCAACGGCGCCGCCGGCGAGGTCGGTCGCGATGTCGAAAGGGTCGGGGTGGCGGCCGGGGACAAATGCCTGATGTAACTCGTCGCTCAGGCCGTACAGAAGCACCACCGCCAGCGTCACGATGGCCGGCCGGGAGACGCCGACCACTTCCAGCGCCCAGTACACCAGCAGAGCCAGGACCCCGTAAGCGAAGAAGTGCCCCAGGATGTCTTGCAGCGCGTCAGAGAGCGAATGCGAGAGGTCGGGCAGCCGCGACTGCGACGAGAGGTAGAATATCACACCCATCCAGGCCAGCGCAGCGGCCAGCCGCACCCACTTATTCCTTAGCAGATTCACTCGGTTCTCCCCGATAGGCCGACAGCGCTACTTCGACCAACGCATCCCATGTGAAGCCTTCACGCACCAGGCCGCGCCCGGCCCCACTCATCCTTGCGCGCCGCGCCGGATCTCGCAGCAGGTCGACCACGGCGCGCGCAAATGCGGCAGCGTCACCCGGTTCCACCAGCGCGCCGGCCTCCCCGGGAGTGACCGTCATCTCGCCCACCCGGTACGCCACCAGCGGCACGCCCGCGGCCATAAGTTCGACGATCTTCGCGCTGTGCCGCGCGCGATTGGCCGCGGTGTCGGCCCACGGCGCGATAGCGAGCGCTGCGCGGCCGAAGGCGGCGCGTATCTGCTCCGGTTCCAGCCACCCCACCACTTTGACCCCCGGCAGCTCCGCCAACTCGCGCTCTTCGCCGTTCGCGCCCTTGCCGACTACAAGGAGGCGCGCGCCTGGCTCCAATTCGCGCGCTGCGCGCCAGATGGTCGCCACGTCATCCGGCCGCACGCCTGCGAAACGAGTGTACAGCAGGACATCGTTCCGCCCCTCCTGTCCATCGAACGTCGGCAATACGCCCGTCACTCTGGCCGCTTCGACTCCGTTATGTAACGTTTGTATGTTCCCCGGCAGCGCGCCAAGGCTGGTCGCACGCTCCGCAAGGCAGTGGCTCGTCACCGTCCACGCGTCTGCGTGCGATAACCCGTACTTCTCCTGCCATGCGAAAAAGCGCTTCTGCCCGATCGAGTAGCCGGTCGCAGGGTTGTCGTTCCAGCCGCCGAAGCCCTCCCAGTCGTCGGAGTCGACGACGAGACGCGGGCGCGCGCCACCGCGCCGCGTCCACCACAGCGCCGCCGCGAGGCCGGAAGGTCCTTTCGGCTTGAACGCGTGAACGACCTCGGGCCGCCAGCGGGCAGCCGTTATGTAGAGCTGCCACGCGAGCAGCCAGTGCCACGGCGCGCTCTGCGGACCCGGCGGCAGCGCAATGTTGACCACTTCGACGCCCTCGTCGCGCCACTTGTGGCCCGCATCCTCCGGGCTGTCGTACGGCGGAATGAAGACCGCGACGGTGTGCCCGCGTCGCGCCAGCGCACGCGCCAGCGGCAGGGTTCGCGCGCGCGCGGTCCCCTTGGCGCGCAGCCCGAACGGTGCGAGGAAGGCGATTCGCATGCGGCGCATGGTACCACAGGGCCGTCGCGGGCGGTATTCTTCTCGCCAAGTTGCGCAGGATGTTCCAAAATCCGGCCGCACCTATGGTATGATTCGATCATGGCCCACCCGTCACCATCCGACCTTCCCGCCGAGCGCCTGGCCCTGCTCGCTCGCCTCGCCCAACAGTTCAACTCGTCTCTCGACCTGGACGAAGTGCTTAACCGCGTCATGGACGAGGTGATCGCGGCAGTTCGGGCCGAGCGCGGCTTCGTCATGCTGCGTGAAGTTGACGGTGCGCTCTCCTTTCGGGTGGCGCGGGGGATGGACCAGCGCACGATCGACGAACCGGGCTTCCAGGTGTCGCGCGGCGTGATCGAGCAGGTCGCCGCGGAGGGCCGCGCCGTGCTCTCTTCCGACGCGCAGCACGACGACCGCTTCTCCATGCGCCAGTCCATCGTCAGCCTCGGTCTCCGCTCCATCCTCGCCGCGCCGTTGATCGTTCGTGACCGCGTGATCGGCGTCATCTACGTCGACAGCCGGCTCCAGGCCGGCATCTTCACTTTGGCCGATCTTGAGCTGCTGACCGCCATTGCCTCCAGCGCCGCGATTGCGGTGGAGAACGCGCGGCTCTACCGCGCCGCCGTGGAGAAGGGTCGCCTGGAACGGGAGTTTCAGATGGCGCGCGAATTGCAGGCGGGCCTGGTGACGCGTGCCGCGCCCGAGTTCGTCGGGTGGGACCTCGCGGCGCACTGGCAGCCCGCGCGCGAAGTCGCGGGAGATTTCTTCGACTTCATCAAGTTAAGCGGGAACCGCCTCGGCGCGCTGGTGGCGGACGTGGCCGACAAGGGCATGCCCGCCGCGCTCTTCATGGCCCTGTGCCGCAGCATCCTCCGCGCGAGCCTCGTGGCCGCGGCATCGCCTGCGGAGGGGATCGCGGCTGCGAACCGCCTGATCTGCGAGGACGCGGCCAACGGCATGTTCGTCACGCTCTTCTACGCCGAGCTTCACGCCGACGGCTCCTTGACGTATGTAAATGCCGGGCACAATCCGGCGCTCCTCCGTTCGGCCCTGACTGGCGCAGTCGAAGAACTGGCGCCCACCGGGCCCCTGCTGGGGTTCGACGAGTCCGCGCAATACACCCAGCGAACCCTACATCTGCGCGAGGGCGACTTCGCGCTGCTCTACACGGATGGTGTGACTGAGGCCATCTGCGACTGCGCGGAGGACGCGTGTTTCGGCGAGGAGCGGCTGCGGCGCCTTGTGGCAGACGCAGGCGCAGGTGCGGCCCATACCGCGCTTGCGCGCCTGACCGCCGCGGTTGCCGAGTTCGCCGGCCCGACGCCGCCGTTCGACGACGTCACCGCCGTGGGGATCAAGAGGGTCTCATGACCGCCCCGGCTCTCAACAATCGCTATCGTCTCGACGCGGAGCTTGGCCAGGGCGGCATGGGCGTGGTCTACCGCGGCCACGATCTGCTGTTAGGCCGGGACGTGGCGGTCAAGTTGTTGAGCAAGGCCGGGCTAGGCACTGAAGGCCGCGCGCGGCTGCTTCGCGAGGCGCAGGCAGTCGCGAAGCTGAACCACCCAAACATTGTCACCCTCTATGATGCGGGCGAGGCCGACGGCGCGCCGTTCATCGTGATGGAGCTTCTGTCCGGCGTTTCGTTGTTCGAGCGCAAGCCTGCCAGCCTCGACGAGCTAGTCGACGTGGCGCGGCAGGTGTGCTCGGCGCTGCAGCACGCGCACGAGCACGGGATCATCCACCGCGACCTCAAGCCGGAGAACGTCATCCTCTCCGCCGCGCCGCCCGACCCTGCGCCGCGCGTCCACCAACGGGTTAAGCTCACCGACTTCGGCCTCGCCCGCTCGGTTACGTCGCGGCAGACCACCGAGACCGGCCTGACCGGCACTGTCTTCTACATGCCTCCCGAGCAGGCAATGGGCCGCGAGTTGGACGGCCGGGCGGATTTGTACTCGCTCGGCGTCATGCTGTACGAGTTGTCGGCGGGGCGACTGCCTTTCGCGGGCGACGATCCCCTCACCGTGATCGCGCAGCACCTCCACGCGCCGCCCGTTCCGCCCACCACCTACCAGCCGGACATACCAGCCGCGCTCGAAGCGCTTATCCTGCGCCTTCTGAGCAAACTGCCGGAAGATCGTCCCGCTTCCGCCGAGGAAGTCGGACGGGTGCTCGAACGGATCGCGCGCAAGAGCACCGAGCTCATCCTGTCCGCTTCCGACGCGCCCGAGGCTTCGCCGCTCGAGCGGCTCGTGCGAGGGCGCCTCGTCGGGCGCGACGCGGAGTTGGCCAAGGCGCGCGCCGTGTGGCAGGCCGCGACGGGGGAGCAGGGCGCACCAGCAGAAGAAGCAGTCGGCGCAGAGCCGCCGCGCGTGCTGCTAATAGCCGGGGAGTCTGGCGCGGGCAAAACGCCCTTCGTGCGCGCATTGCGCGCCCTGGCCGAAGTCTCCCGCGGTCGTTGGCTGCACGGCGAGTGCTACGCCGAGGGCGGGGCGCCGTATGCGCCGTTCGATGCGGTATTCGGTATGCTGGCGGGGGAGGCGGCCTGGCTCGAATCCCTTCCGCCGGTCGTGGCAGCCGATCTTGCGTTGATTGCGCCCTCGCTGCGCGGCGCGCTGGGTGCGGCGCCCACCGAGGCGACAGGCGACCGCACGCGCGTCTTTGAGAGCGCGCTTGCGGCCTGCCAGGGGATTATTCGCGCGGGACGCGGGCGCAACCCACCGCCCGCGCCGCTGATGATCGTCATCGAGGACGTCCAGTGGGCCGACCCGGCCTCACTGGCCCTCATCCGGCATCTGGCGCGGCGCGCGCGTTCTGCGCGCGCGAAACTGCTGCTCGTACTGACCTGCCGGGAGAGCGAAGCGGCGGCGCGCGGACTGCAGGACTTGCTGCTCGACTTCACGCGCGAACGCCTTGCGGCGCGCATCGAGATCAATCCCTTCAGCCGCGACCAGACTGGCGAGCTGCTGAGCGTCATGTTTCAGCAGACGCCACCGTCGGCCTTCGTCGACGAAATCTATCGCGAGACAGACGGCAACCTGTTCTACATCGAGGAAGTGTGCAAGACGCTCATCGAGAGCGGCGTCGTCTATCGATCCGGCGCGCGCTGGGAGTTTCCCGGCGAATTGTGCTGCGAGGCGCTGCCGCAGAGTGTGCGCCTCATGTTGCAGGCGCGCATCGCGCGGCTGGCTCCCGAAACGCAGGATGCGCTCCGGCTCGCCGCAGTGATCGGCCGTGAGTTCGACTTCGAGACGCTCCACCGCGCGTCGGACGCGAGCGAGGATGCGTTGGTCGACGCGCTGGAGGAGGCGCAACACGCGCAGTTGGTCGTGGAAGCGCGCGACGCGCGGCGCGGCCAGGACGAGGTGTTCCGCTTCGCGCACAATCTGATCGCGGCTACGTTGCGCGATGGCCTGAGCGGGTTGCGGCGTCGGCGGATGCACCGGCGCGTTGGCGAGGTGATCGAGACGCTCCGGCCAGATGACCACGCGACGCTCGGCTATCACTTTCTCGAGTCAGGCGATAGCGGCCGAGCGCGCGGGCACCTCAGCGCGGCCGGAGACGCGGCGCGACGCGCGTACGCCAACGCAGCCGCGCTAAAGTTCTTCACCGATGCCCTCGCGCTCACCCCGGACGCCACGCCGGAGCGGTTCGACCTGCTCTTGGCGCGCGCCGCGACCCTCGACGTACTCGGGCAGCGGGGACAGCAGAAGGCGGATCTCGAGGAGATGCTCATTCTCGCGGAGAGGCTCGACGACGACCCGCGACGGTTCGAAGCGCTGCTGGCGCAGGCAGACTACGACTTGGGCACACAACATCTCCATGCCCGCGAGCCGGCGCAGAAGGCGGTCGAGATCGCGCGCAGGCTTGGCGATAAGGCGCGCGAAGGGCGCGCGCTTGTTTGCCTCGGACTGGATGCCCGGCTGCACGGCGACCTGGCGCGCAGCCTGCCCGCGTTGGAGCTTGGCGCGGAGCGGCTCCGCGAGGCCGACCGCCTCCGCGACGCCGCAGCCTGTTTGCAGACGCTGTCGCTCACGTTGGGCGATCTCGCGGAATTCGACCGGGCGCGCGCGGCCTCGGAAGAAGCGATCCGGCTGGCGCGCCAGATCGGGGACCGGCGCGTGGAAGGGACCGCTCTGCGCCGGCTCGCGATTTCGATAGCCGATCAACAGCAGTTTGCTGAGGCGCTCCCTATTGCGGAGGAAGCGCTCCGGCTGCACCAACTCGTTGGCGACACGGTCGAGCAGTGTCACTCGCGTAACGTGCTCGGCATCGTCCTTGCGTACCTGGGCCGCGGTGCAGAAGCGGAGGCGCACTGGCGGGCCGCGCTTCCCCTGGCAGATGCGGCCGAATCGGTCGTAGGCGCGATGTATGCGCTGTTCAACATGGTTGTGCTGCACTTCGCGTGGCGCGGCGAGTATCTGGGAGGCATCGCGTTGATGCGCGATATGCTGACGCGGCCCTACCTTGCTGAGAATGCCCTTGCGCTCTGCCAGCTTCAGATTCGCATCACCGAGTTTCTCCTCGCGCTGGGGCTGCGCGAGGAGGCTCTCAAGGGGCACAAGCGAATTGCGCCCCTGCTGACCGAACTCGTCGCGCAGCGGATCATCACGCGCAGCGCGCGGGGGTCCGCCATCGCCACCTGCGGGTACGCGCTGGCGCTCGAAGGGCGTTATGATGAGGCAGACGCGAGGCTCGCGGAGGCGCTGGAAGAAGTGCTCGGCGACGCGCGGACGTCCCAGCAGGCGAATGCTCTGTTGTATTGGACAGACGGCGCCCTGGCCCTGGCCGCGCAGCGCGGCGCGCCGTCTGACTTCCACCGGCTGCGCCGGGCGCTCGACCTGACTGAAACCGCGCTCGCCCAGTTCAGCCGCGCCGCGCCATGGAACTACGACGCGAGCCGCGGGCGCCGCCAACTGGCCGAGTTGCGACTGGCGTTCGACGAGAACGAGCTGGCGCTGACGCACGCGCAGAAGGGGCTCGAACTGCGCGGATTGCGCCAGTATGGCATCGAGGAATTCCACTACACGCTGGCGCGCGCGTTGCGTGCGAATGGGCGCCATGCGGAGGCGGCAGAGGCCATCCGCGCGGCCTATCAGCGCGTGCTGTTGGTCGCTGGTCGCACCCCCGACCCCGAAGCGCAGGCCGCGTGGCTCGAACGCGTGCCCGTAAACGTCGCAATCATCGCCTGGTGGGAGGCGATCAATGAGCCTGAACCGCCGACCGCCACCACTTCCACCAAGAGCAACTATGTCTGACCCGTTCATTCCGTTCAACAGCCTTGTTCTTTACCGCAGCCGGCCCGCGCGCGTCGCCGGCTCAACCGGCGATAAGCTCAGTCTCGAGATCGAGGGCGGTGAGACGGCCCGCGTCCGGCCAAAGGACGTCACCCTGCTGCATCCCGGTCCGCTGCGGTCGCTATCGGAGTTGAGCGCCAACCGGGCCACGGGAGATGTCCAGACGGCGTGGGAACTTCTGGCGGGTGGCGGCACGACTCTGCGTGAGGTCGCCGAGCTGGCCTATGGGGGATTTACCCCTGCGGCAGCCTGGGCCGCGTGGCAGCTGGTGAACGAGGGCGTCTTTTTTCGCGCGTCCGGCGACGGCATCCGCGGCGCGACTGCAGAGGAAGTGGCGCACACTCAATCACAGCGTGCGGCGGAGGCCGCTGAGCGCGAAGCGTGGGAGGCATTCCTGGAGCGCGCCCGCGCGGGCCGCGTCAGCCCGCAACAGGATCGCCGCTACCTGCGCGAGGTCGAGGACCTTGCATATGGACGCACCGAGCGAAGCCGCGTGCTCAAAGCGCTCGGCCGCGAGGAGAGCCCCGAAAACGCGCACGCCGCGCTGCTGGAGTGGGGCGCGTGGGACGACAGCATCGACCCGCACCCGGTCCGCCACGGCCTGCAACTGGACGCGCCCGCTTTGCCCGTGGAGTGCGACCTCAGCGCGCTGCTCGCTCAGCCGGACCGCGTCGATCTGACCCACCTGCTGGCCTTTGCGGTGGATGACCCGTCAACCGAAACCCCCGACGACGCGATAAGTTGGGAACCGGGCCCGGGGCTGGGCAAGGTCTGGGTGCACGTGGCCGACCCGGCCGCGTTCATCCTGCCCGACGACCCGCTTGACCGCGAGGCGCGCAGCCGCGGCGTGACCCTGCACCTGCCCCAGGTCACCGTGCCCATGCTGCCGCCCGCCACGACGCCCCTGCTCGGGCTCGGCCTCAACGAGTTCTCGCCCGCGCTTTCATTCGGTGTCACGGTGTCCGAAAGTGGCGAAATCACGGATGTCGAGATCGTGCCAAGCATCACGCGTGTGCAACGCGTGAGCTACGAAGAAGCCAGCGCTCGGCTGGCAGAGCACCCTTTTGCGGAGTTGGCATCCATCGCGCACGTGTTCGAGGCGCGGCGGTTTGCGGCGGGAGCGGCGAACATCGACCTGCCGGAAGCCCAGGTGCGGGTATTGAATGGCGAAATAGTGATCGAGCCGGTTCTTACGCTGCCGGGGCGCGTGGTGGTCGAAAACTGCATGATCCTGGCGGGCGAGGCCACCGCGCGCTATGCATTGGAACGGGACATTCCTCTGCCGCACGCGACGCAGGATGCGCCCGACGGAACGCTAGAGCGCAGGGAGACGCTGTCGGCGATGTTCGCGCTGCGGCGGAGCATGAAGCGCGGCCAGCATCGCAGCGCGCCCGCGCCGCACTTTGGGCTTGGCCTGTCCGCCTATGCGCAGGCAACCAGCCCCCTGCGCCGCTATCTCGATCTCGTGACGCACCAGCAGTTGCGCGCGCACCTGGCCAGGCGTCCTCTGCTTGCGACGGCCGACATCATCACGCGCATTGGCGAGATCGAGGGGCCGGTCAGTGCCGCGCGGCAGGCCGAGTCGCACTCTGACAAGCACTGGACGCTCGCCTATCTCGGTCGTCAGGTGAAGTGGCGCGGCCGCGCGGTGCTGGTCGACCGCCGTGGCGCAAACGGCATTTTTATCCTGCCCGATATCGCGCTCGAGACCGCGATACACCTCCACATGGAGTTGCC
>JALOOB010000281.1 GCA_025454635.1 Anaerolineae bacterium | reverse complement strand
ACCCGGCCGACGATGCGTCCGTGCCCCTGCCGCGATGCCTCGTCCATCAGCGCCCGCATGAGCCGGGTGCCGATGCCGCAGCCTTGCCAGGCGTCGCCCACGACGAGCGTGAACTCGCAAGTCCCGGCTTCACGGAGCGTGCCCCGCGAAACGCCCACGATGTCCGATTCGCCGTCGCGGCCCGCGACTGCCACGAAGGCGATCTCGGCCCCGGCGCGCGGGCGCACCGCCCGCTTCACGTCCTGATCGGAAAGCTGGTCCACGCGCCGTGCGCCGCGCTTGTAGCGCGTCGCCCATGACAGCCCCTCGACGAAACGCAGCCACATGGCCTCGTCTTCGAGGTCGATGGGTCGGACGACCACGCCTTGGCTCGAGCGGCTTCCGGTCACGGCGCGCTCAAGGTCTTGGTGACGACCTTCACCCGACTCCCCTCCTCCGCGCTGTCGGCGACCTCGAATCCGAGAAAGCGCGCGAGCCCCAGCATCCCGTCGTTGGTCGCGAGAACGTGGCCGCGCAACTTCGCCAGCCCGCGCGCGCGGGCATTGTCGATGAGCAGGCGCACCATCCGCGCACCGATGCCGCGGCGCTGCCACGCATCGGCGAGGACGATGCCGAAGTCGCCGCTCGTGCCATCGCCGGCGTGCACCAGCCGCGCGGCCCCCACCGGTTCGGCCTCGCGGCCGGCATCGTCCAGGCGGAAGCACGCGAGGAACAACGCCCGCTCCGGCTCGGGTCGGCGCAACGAGTCGAGAATGTCTTCCGGGATCTCGTTCACGGCAGCCATGAAACGGTTGTGCCGCGTTTCCTCCGACAGCCGGTGGAACGCATCGTGCGCGACCGGCTCGTCCTCGGGCACGGCTTCGCGGAACAGGGTCTTCAACCGCCTTGCGAAAGTCCTCGACCGTGGCGCGTCCCGGGTCGTAGCGCAACGCGGCCTCGCCCCGCTCGAGCGAAACCTCCACGGTGTCCACGCCCGGAAGCGCCTGCAGCACCCGCGTCACGCTCTTGACGCAACCCTGGCAGGTCATGCCCTGCACCTTCACCACCGTCTCCATACCGTCTCCCTGCAGATCAGCGCACCAGCACGACCGGAACGGTCGCGACATGCAGTACCTTGGTTGCGATCGAGCCCAGGACCACGTTGGAGATCGCGGACATGCCGCGCGTCCCCATGACGATCTGGTCGGCACCCAGCGCCTTCGCCTGGTCGACGATGGTCTCCGCGATGGGACCGACGGCGCGGTGCGTGGCGTACTTGACGCCGGCCGCGTCGAGGACCTTCCGCGAAGGCGCCAGGGCGGCCTCCGACTCCTCGGCATAGTGGCGCTCGACCATCTCGTGGGTGACCACGGACCCCATGTGCCCGAACTTGGGTACCGGCAGGTGGACCGTCAGCAGGTCGATGTGCGGCGTGTCCCGGTACCAGCCGAGGGTCGCCGCAACCTTGGCGGCGGCGCGCGCGGAGGCTTCCGATCCGTCGACCGCGAGCAGGATTCTCACTTGACCCTCCTTCGTGATGCCGATCTTCGATGATCCGGGACGGCACCGCGTCGTGCCTCCCCACCGGAAAGCATCATAACGGAACGCGCGATGCGCCTAGCTGATGCAGAGCAAGCCTTCGCGCACCCGGTCGGCGAGTCCCGGAATGCGCGCGAGGCCCACGGTGCCGACGGCCGCGACCGCAAGCCCCGCGGCGAGTCGCACGCGCGGGCGGCGCACGAAATCGCGCATGCGCCCGGCCACGAGCCCGGCGGCGAGCAGGTTCGGGAGCGTGCCTAGCCCGAATGCGGCCATCACCAGGGCGCCCCGCCCCGCGCTGCCGGACACCAGCGCCGTCGCAAGGACGCTGTACACCAGCCCGCACGGGATCCATCCCCAGGCGACAGCCCGCCTCCGGCGCGTTCCAGCGCGAGGATGGACGAGCCGAGCCCCGCCAGATGCAGTCCCATCAGAATCACCAGGGCGTTCGCCGCGACCAGCAGCATCAACTGGACCGGCAGCACGCCTTCGATCAGGACGCCAAGCCCGCCGAGACCGCCGGCCAGGGCGCCAACGCCTGCGTAGGTGGCGATGCGCCCCGCGCTGTAGGCGAGCTGCATCGTGAGACTGCCGCCAGCCACGACACCCGCTGCGGCGACCCCGCCTCCGACCATGCGCACGGGCTGTGGCCGCCGGTCGCGCAGGTTGAGCGCCGCGACGATGCCGCCGCACATGGCGGCGCAATGGACGCCGCCGGCCAGGCCGACGACCAGCGCAGCCGTCACCAGGGGATCCACCTACACCACCTTGGAGTAGCGCGCCCGGGTCTCGGTGGTCCGCAGATGATGGTCGAAGACCATCCCGATCGCCCGCACCATCAGCCGGCCCTTGGGCGTGACGGTGATCCATTCGTCGTCGATCTCGACCAGCCCCTCCCGGGCATAGGCCTGGAGCTGCTCCAGCTCGTAGGCGAAGTAGCGCCGGAAGTCGACCAGGTACGCGAGCTCGATGGATTCGATGGCGACTGCGAAATGGCACATGAGCGCCTGGATGACCGCCCGGCGCACCAGATCGTCGGGCTTGAGGTCCACGCCGCGCATGACGGGCAGCACGTCCTGGTCGAGGCGGTCGTAGTACTCGTCCAGCGTCTTCACGTTCTGGACGTAGGAGGCTCCGATGGAGCCGATCGCCGAGATGCCGAATGCGACCAGGTCGCACTCCGCGCGCGTGGAGTAGCCCTGGAAGTTGCGGTGCAGGTGCCCGCGACGCTGCGCCTGGGCGAGCTCGTCGTCCGGCCGCGCGAAATGGTCCATCCCGATGTAGACGTAACCGGCCTCGGTCAGCCTGCGGATGGCCAGGGTGAGCAGGGCCATGCGCGTCTCCGCCTTGGGGAGATCCGCGTCGTTGATGCGCCGCTGCGGCTTGAAGACGGTCGGCAGGTGCGCGTAGTTGTAGAGGGCGACGCGCTCCGGAGCGAGCGCGGTGACCCGGGCCAGGGTGTCCTCGAACCGCTCGGGCGTCTGCTTCGGCAGGCCGTAGATCAGATCCAGGTTCACCGACTTGAAGCCCGCCTCGCGGGCCGCCTGCACGCAACGGGCAGTCATGGCGTAGGGCTGGATGCGGTTGACCGCGCGCTGGACCTCCAGGTCGAAGTCCTGCACCCCCAAGGAAATGCGGTTGAACCCCAGCTCGCCAAGGACGGCCACGGTGATCGGGTCCGCGGATCGCGGGTCGACCTCGATGGAATACTCCCCGTCGCTCGGCATGTCGAAGCGGCTGCGGATGGCGCCCATGAGCTCCCGCAGCTCGAGCGGGTTCAGGAACGTCGGGGTGCCGCCGCCCCAGTGCAGCTGCTCGATGCGGTGCCCCTCCCCCGTTTCCGCCACGACGAGGTCCATCTCCCTGGCGAGGTAACGGATGTACTTCGCCGAGCGCCCGTGGTCCTTGGTGATGACCTTGTTGCAGGCGCAGTAGTAACAGATGGTGTTGCAGAACGGGAGGTGAACGTATAATGAGAGCGGGCGGGCAAGCTTGTTTCCGCGCCGGTTGCGCAAGGCTGCCCGGTAGGCCTCGGGGCCGAATGCCTCGACGAAGCGGTCCGCAGTCGGGTAGGACGTGTACCGCGGACCCGGTTTGTCGAAACGGGCCAGGAGTTGCGGGTCGACGATCAGATCGGGTGCATTCATCGGTTAGACTTTGGTAGCGGGGCCAGTTTGCAGCGCCAACGGCTGGCCGCCTTGACTTACGTCAAAGTGCCTTGACTGCGGGAAACATGAACCAACAGAACCCCCAGACCGGACGCGCCGGTTCAGATGCGTCGAGCCATCGGACCATCAACATCCATCAGCTCAAGACGGTCTGCTCCAGCTGCAGCCTGCGGGAGTTGTGCCTGCCGATGGGCCTCTCGCAGGAGGAGGTCGAGTACCTCGACCAGCTCGTGTACACCCGCAAGCGCATCAAGCGCGGGGAGAATCTGTACCGGGCGGGCGATCCGTTCGGCTCCCTTTACGCCGTCCGGAGCGGGTTTTTCAAGAGCAACCTGATCCTCGAGGACGGGCGCGACCAGGTCACGGGCTTTCACATGCCCGGTGAGATCATGGGGCTGGACGGGATCGGCACGGACGACCATACGTGCAACACGACCGCGCTGGAGGACAGCGAGGTCTGCGTGATCCCGTTCGCGCGCCTGGAAGAGCTCGGCCACCAGGTGCGGAACCTCCAGAAGCAGTTCCACAAGGTGATGAGCCGGGAGATCGTTCGGGACCAGGGCGTCATGATGCTGCTGGGCACCATGCGCGCCGAGGAGCGGCTCGCGGCCTTCCTGCTGAACCTGTCGCAGCGCTTCAACGCGCGCGGGTACTCCCACACCGAGTTCCACCTGCGCATGACACGCGAGGAAATCGGCAGCTACCTGGGGCTCAAGCTTGAAACGGTCAGCCGGATCTTCTCCAAGTTCCAGGAGGAAGGGCTGGTGAGCGTCCAGCAGAAGCACATCCGCATCCTGGACACCGACGGCCTCAAGCGGATGCTCGGCCAGGCGGACTGACCGCGCCTACAGCCGGCTGCGGGGCGCGGAGCCCCGCCAGGCCGCTCCACCGCGTCAGCGATAGACCAGCACCGGGATCTTCGAGTGCGCGAGGACCTTCTGGGTCACGCTGCCCAGGATCAGTGACGCCAGTTCGCCCCGTCCGTGCGAGGCGATGAAGATGCAGTCGCACTTCTTCTTCCTGGCCGCGGCGATGATGCCCTCGTAGGGCGTCGCAGGCTTGGTCATGATGAAGTCGAAGGGCACGCCTGCCTTCTTGCAGGCCTTTTCGACCTCGTCGATGTACTTCTGCGCCTGCTCCCGCGCGCGCTCCTCGAAGGCGCTCATGGTGGCCGTGTCGACCACCGTGCCGTCGCCGAAGACATACGGCTGAAAGACCTCCAGGCCATGGTAGGCCGTCACCGCGGCCCCCAGTTCCTTCGCGAGCGCCACGCCCGCGGTGATCGCCTTGCGTGACAGCGCCGAGCCGTCGGTGGGAATGAGCACGTTCTTGAACATCGCCTGTCTCCTTGTCGCCTTTCCAGTCTAGCAGGACGCGGACGGGTCCTCACGCTTCGGGCATCCCGCGGGGCGCTCGACGGCCGGCAACGGGCAACGGTTCACCTCTGCCGATGAGCGCTGGAAGAAGCAGGTGAGCCCCGATGACAGCGCCCCCAGCAGCCAGAACCCGAAGAATCCGATCGAGTAGGCGGCCGTCCGCGCCACCTCCACATGGTGCCCGAGGACGTGCAGCTCCATCGGGTCGAACAGCGTGAAGAAGACCGCCGTCGCCACACCCGCGGCGATGAAGGACGGCCACAGGATGTTGATGAGGCGTTGCGCGGTCGGCATGGTCTCCTCCACTTAGCCGCTATGGGCCGCACTCGAACGCGCCTGCCGGCACGCCGGGCGCATCAGTGCCCGGGCTCCAGCCGCGCGGCGTCCTCGGCGGCAACCCAGACGCCGGTCAGGCGCCACTTTCCGGCGTCGTCCTCGAGGTTCAGGTGCCAACGGCCCAGCGCGGGGGACACCATCGTTCCCTCGTACAGTCCGGGACCGATCCGGTCCACCTTCACCGCCTGGTCGAGTCCCGCCCGGGTGGGATGGACGAAGCGCAGGGTCAGGCCGGCGTCTGCCGCAGCCGGAACGTTCAGGCGGACTCGCGTACGCGACGCGTTGAAAGTCGCCGTGGCCGCCAGCCCGAGCGTCCGGGCCTGGTCCGCGCGATCGAGCGTCTGGTTGATCGCCAGGCCGCGCTTGTAATAGTCGTCGGCGACCAGCCCGTCGTTGCTGCGGCTGGCCAGCACGACCATGACGACCCCCATGACGACGGCCGCGACGGGCGCAGCCATCAGCAGCCAGGGCCAGGGCTCTCGATACCAGGGGCGGATGGTCACGGCAAGGCGATCTGCGGAAACGGACATGAGTCTAGCGGACCAGGAAGACGGCTTTTTCGCGCGCGCTGATCGCCGGATCGTCGATCGCATCGACTTCCACCACGATCTTGTGCGAACCAGCCGCCGCCGCCCCCGCGTCGATCTGGAGCCTTATCGGGACCTGGCGCGTGGCCGCCGGCGGCAGCTCGATCTCGGTCTCGCCGGCGACGGTCAGGGACGGCAGCCCCGAGGCCGCGATGCGATAGCGCCGCGGCTGCTCCTGGGTGTTCATGATCTGCAGGCGGTAGACGTTCTCCAGCTTTCCGCCCTCCACCTCCCGGGTCAGCGTGCCGCGGTCGCGCAGGACATCCACCTTGAGCGGCACGCGCGCGTACAGCGAGAACACCAGGGCGGCGATGACCAGGCAGAGGATCCCCGTATAGATGAGGATGCGCGGACGCAACACGCGCGGTGGTGGTGTACCGGATCAGGCCCTGCGGATAGCCCATCTTGTCCATCACCTGGTTGCAGGCGTCGATGCAGGCGGCGCAGCCGATGCACTCGTACTGGAGGCCGTTCCGGATGTCGATGCCGGTCGGACAGACCTGCACGCACATGGTGCAGTCCACGCAGGAGCCCAGGCCCTGCGCGCGATAGTCGGCCTTTTTCGATCGCGCTCCGCGCGGCTCGCCGCGCGCCGCGTCGTAGGTGACGATCATCGTGTCCTTGTCGAACATGGCGCTCTGGAAGCGCGCGTACGGGCACATGTACTTGCACACCTGCTCGCGCATCCAGCCGGCGTTGCCGTAGGTGGCGAATCCGTAGAAGAACACCCAGAACGCCTCCCACGGCCCCAGCTCGAACGCGAGTGCGTGCCCGAGAAGCTCCCGGATGGGCGTGAAGTAGCCCACGAAGGTGATTCCCGTCCACAACGCCAGCGCGATCCACAGGCCGTGCTTGGCCGTCTTGAGGCCGAGCTTGCGGGCGCCCAGCGGCTCCGCGTCCAGCCGGATGCGCCGCTGCCGGTCGCCCTCGACCTTGCGCTCGATCCACATGAAGATCTCGGTGTAGACCGTCTGCGGGCAGGCGTAGCCGCACCATAGCCGGCCGCCAACCGCGGTGAACAGGAACAGCGAGTAGGCCGCGATGATCAGCAGCCCGGTGAGGTAGATGAAATCCTGCGGCCAGAACACGAAGCCGAGAATGTAGAACTTCCGTGACGCCAGATCGAACAGCACGGCCTGCCGGTCGTTCCACTGCAGCCACGGCAGCCCGTAGAAGACGATCTGGGTCAGCCAGACCAAGGACCAGCGCCAGCCCGCGAACCAGCCGCGGACTGCCCGCGGATAGATCTTCTGGCGAACCTCGTACAGGGACTGCTCGAGCTCCTCCGCCGCCGCGGCGGTCGTCTGCACGACGGGAATCGCATTCAGACGGTCGTTCATGGTCGGTGCCGCGGAGTGCTCATCGGCCAACTACTTGGCCCCGGACTTGTTCGAGAGCCCCCAGATGTACGCGGTCAGCACGTGGATCTTCTGCTCGCCCAGGAACTCCTTCCACGCCGGCATGACGTTGTTGCGTCCCTGGTTGATGGTCTCGATGATCGCCCCCTCGCCCGTTCCGTGGAGCCATACCTTGTCGGTCAGGTTGGGCGCACCGAGCGCCTGGTTGCCCTTGCCCTCGGGGCCGTGGCACGCGGCGCAGGTCTGCATGAACTTGTCCTTCCCTCGGGCGACGCGGATCGAGTCCGAAGGGGCCCCGGAGAGCGACAGCACGAAGTGCGCGACGTCCTTGGTGCCCTCGGCCCCGAGCGCTGCGCCGAACGGCGGCATCACGCCGTTGCGACCGGCGAGTATCGTCTCCTTGATCTGCTTCGGGTCCCCGCCCCAGAGCCAGTCGCCGTCGGCGAGATTGGGGAAGCCCTTGCTGCCGCGCGCGTCGGAGGCGTGGCACTGGGCGCAGTAGTTGAGGTACAGGTTCTGCCCGATGGCCATCGCGGCCGGATCGGCGGCCACCTGCTCGATCTCCATGCCCGCGTACTTGGCGTAGATCGGACCGTAGGCGGCCTCCGCTCGCTTCTGCTCCTGCTCGTACTGCCCGACCTGGGTCCAGCCGAGCACGCCGCGGAAGATGCCGAGTCCCGGGTACAGCACGACGTACACCAGCGAAAAAACGATGGTGATGTAGAAGAGCCACCGCCACCAGTTCGGCAACGGGTTGTTCCATTCGGCGAGGTCCTCGTCCCAGACGTGCCCCGTGGTCCCGACCTTTCCCGGGACCGGCGCGCGCGTCTGGCTCTTCAGGAACACCGCGCACGCCAGGATCGACACGATGGTGAGGACGGAGATGTAGATCTCCCAGAACCCGCTCGTGAAATCGCCCATCACTTGCCTCCCCGCACAACACTCTTGTTGCCGTCGTCTTCTTCCTCGAGGACCGAGCGCGCGGCGCGGTCGAAGGCGCCCTTGCTGCGGCCGCCGTAGGCCCAGAACACGATGCCCATGAACGCCAGGAACGAAAGCACCGTCAGCGCGGACCGAAGGTCGTTGAGATCCATGCCTACTTCCTTTCCTTCAGCACTGTGCCCAGGCCCTGCAGGTAGGCGATCATCGCGTCCAGCTCGGTCTTGCCTTCCAGCTCCTTGCGGGCGCCGGCGATCTCCGCGTCGGTATAGGGCGTGCCGAGCGCGCGCAGCGCCTTCATCTTCTTCTCGATGTCGTCCCCGCGCAGCGCGGTCTTGGCGAGCCACGGATACGCCGGCATGATCGACTCGGGCACGACGTCGCGCGGATTGTTGAAGTGGATGCGGTGCCAGTCGTCGCTGTAGCGCCCGCCGACGCGCGCCAGATCGGGGCCGGTGCGCTTGCTGCCCCACTGGAACGGACGGTCGTAGACGAACTCCCCGGCCACGGAGTAGTGCCCGTACCGCTCGGTCTCGGCGCGGAAGGGCCGGATCATCTGCGAGTGGCAGTTGTAGCAGCCCTCGCGGATGTAGATGTCGCGGCCCTCCAGGCGCAGCGGCTCGTACGGCTTGAGCCCCGAGACCGGCTGGGTCACCGACTTCTGGAACGACAGGGGCACGATCTCCACCAGCCCGCCCACCGCCACCACGAGGATGGTGAGGACGATCAGCAGGAGCGGGCTTTTCTCGATCTTCTCGTGAGTGAATGCCATGTTCGCTTGCTCCTCAGGCGTGCGCCGGGGTGATCGCGGGGATCGGCGCGTCGACCGCCTTGTGGCCGGCGATGGTCTTGATCATGTTGACCAGCATCAGCAGCATGCCCGTGAGGTAGAGGGTGCCGCCCAGCAGCCTGATGTAGTAGAAGGGCATGCTCGCCTTGGTCGATTCCACGAACGTGTAGGTCAGCGTCCCGTCAGGATTCACCGCGCGCCACATCAGGCCCTGCGTGACGCCGGCGATCCACATCGCGGCGATGTAGAGCACGATGCCGATGGTTGCGACCCAGAAGTGCAGCGTCACGAGGCGCATGCTGGCCATCTGCGTCTGGCCGAACAGCCGCGGCAGCAGGTAGTAGATCGAGCCGATCGAGATCATGCCCACCCAGCCGAGCGCGCCGGAATGGACGTGCCCGATGGTCCAGTCGGTGTAGTGCGACAGCGCGTTCACCGTCTTGATGGACATCATCGGCCCCTCGAAGGTCGACATCCCGTAGAACGAGAGCGACACGATGAGGAACTTGAGGATCGGGTCCTCGCGCAGCTTGTACCAGGCGCCGGAGAGGGTCATGATCCCGTTGATCATGCCGCCCCAGGAGGGCGCGAGCAGGATCAGCGAGAAGATCATGCCCAGCGACTGCGTCCAGTCCGGCAGCGCCGTGTAGTGCAGATGGTGCGGGCCCGCCCACATGTAGGTGAAGATCAGCGCCCAGAAGTGCACCACCGAAAGGCGATAGGAGTAGATCGGCCGTCCCGCCTGCTTGGGCACGAAGTAGTACATCATCCCCAGGAAGCCCGCCGTCAGGAAGAAACCCACCGCGTTGTGGCCGTACCACCACTGCACCATCGCGTCCTGGGCGCCGGCATAGGCGGAGTAGGACTTCCAGAACGTCACCGGCACGGCCGCGCTGTTCACCAGGTGCAGGATCGCGACGGTGAGGATGAACCCGCCGAAGAACCAGTTGGCGACGTAGATATGCGACGTCTTGCGCTTCCAGAGGGTGCCGAAGAAGACGACGGCGTAGGCGACCCAGACGAGCGTGATCAGCACGTCGATCGGCCACTCGAGCTCGGCGTATTCCTTGGACGTCGTGATGCCGAGGGGCAGCGTGATCGCGGCGAGGACGATGACGAGTTGCCAGCCCCAGAACGTGAAAGCGGCGAGGCCGTCGGAGAACAGGCGCACGTTGCAGGTACGCTGCACGACGTAGTAGGACGTCGCGAACAGCGCGGACCCCCCGAACGCGAAGATCACCGCGTTGGTGTGCAGGGGCCGCAGCCGGCCGAAGGAGAGCCAGGGGACGCCATAGGTGAGATCGGGCCAGATGAACTGCGCCGCGATGATCACCCCCACGAGCATTCCGACGATGCCCCAGATGACCGTCATCACGGCGAACTGCCGCACGACCGTGTAGTTGTAGGTACCGTTGTTCGCCATGTTGTTTCGATTCCCCTCGTTATCCGCCCTGCGGGGCCCGCGCACGCGCATTGCGCGGCCGCGCTTGATCAGAGGCCGATGCTAGGGAACGCTGCAATGCGACATTTGACACAGATCAAAGGGATGGAGGCACCCCATAAGCCGCCGCGCAACGCCGGCGCGAGGCGCTGCGCCCGGATTTATGGCTCGGCCTTGTTCGCGTCGGACTTCGGGAGTTCCGGGCGCGCCATGTCGTCGTCGAGCAGAACCTTGAACCCGGGTCCCTCGAGGTCGTCGAACTGCCCGGAGCGCAGGGCCATCCAGAAGACGACGCCGATGAGGAAGACGATCACCACCGAGAGCGGCACGAGCAGATAGAGGATGTCCATCGCCTACCTTTCCCCTCGCGGCAGCGGGCGATCCGGCTGGCGCAGGCGCAGGGCGTTGAGGACCACGGCCAGGGAGCTTCCCGACATGCCGATCCCTGCCATCCAGGGCGTCACGAGACCGGCCACCGCAGCTGGAATCGCCACGGCATTGTAGAGCGTCGCCCACAGCAGGTTCTGACGCACGATGCGGATCGCCTTGCGCGAGAGGAGGACCGCCTCGGCCAGGTCCGACAGGCGGTTCGAGACGAGCACCGCGTCCGCGCGCGCCTGCGCGAGATGCGCGCCGCTCGCCATCGCGACCGACACGTCGGCCTGCGCGAGCACCGGCGCGTCGTTGATGCCATCG
>JALOOB010000036.1 GCA_025454635.1 Anaerolineae bacterium | reverse complement strand
GAGGATGACGATGGTGCGATATTTCTCCGCAAGCGGGAACGCCTCGTACATGATGTCGACCGCCTCCTGGATGGTGGCGGGCGCGAGGACAATCGGGTGGAAGTCGCCGTGGCCCGCGGAGCGGGTCATCTGGAAGTAGTCCGCCTGGCTCGGCTGGATGTTGCCGAGGCCGGGGCCGCCGCGCATGATGTCGACGAGGACTGCGGGCACTTCCGACGCGGCGATGTAGGAGAGGCCCTCTTGCATCAGGCTGATGCCCGGGCTGGAGGAAGAAGTCATGGCGCGCGCGCCGCCACAGGCCGCGCCGTAAACCATGTTGATCGACGCGACCTCGCTTTCGGCCTGGAGAAATGCGCGGCCGAGTTCGGGCATGCGCCACGACATGTATTCGAGCAACTCAGTCTGCGGCGTGATGGGGTAGCCGAAGAATGCTTCGACGCCGGAGCGGACAGCCGCCTCGGCGATGGCCTGGTTGCCTTCCCAGAGCTCCTTTGCCATGAGAAAAGCCTCCGTTACGCGGCAGCGGCCGGCGCCGCAGCCTTGCGGGAATCATACCGGAACACCGTCAGGACGACGTCCGGGCACATCAATGCGCACAGCGCGCAGCCGGTGCACTTGCCCTCCGGATCGACCAGCATCACG
The DNA here is from genome assembly GCA_025454635.1 of Anaerolineae bacterium. Lineage (GTDB taxonomy): Bacteria > Chloroflexota > Anaerolineae > CG2-30-64-16 > CG2-30-64-16 > JALOOB01. The sequence goes on along the minus strand of JALOOB010000036.1, from coordinate 14,288 downwards.
GGCCGGTAGCCGCGCGCATTGAAGCTCTCGCGACTCATCTTCAAAACGTCCTGCGGGCAAACACGGGCGCACAGCTCGCACCCTTTGCACCGGTCACTCTCGATTGCGACTGTACCTCGGACCATACCTGTCACCTCCTTGGGACAGTGTCACCGGCGTGCTATTCGGTTTCGGCGGGCACGGCTGCTGGCGCGGGCCGCCGGAACGGCGCGGTAAGCGCACGGCTGACCGTCTGCGCCGCGTCCTGGACTATCATATGCGCGACCTGCCCATAGTTCAACTTTGGGCCGGACACATCCACATTGAGCTCGCGCTTGTCGCACACCGTGCTCATGTTGGCGCGCTCGATCTGCGGCCGCAGCCGCGCCATCTCTCGCTCGAACTCGTCGTGCGTCGTCGTCACCATCAACCGGTCGATCTCCTTGATCAGGCCAACCGCCCAGTTGATGCGCTGATCCGTCGCCGCGGCCTGCTCCTGCGGCACGAGGCCGTAAGCCGCCTTGATCTGGTTCAGCCGCTTCCCCGCCGCATACGTCGCGTCGACGAGCTGGTGCCGGTCCATCCACTTCGTCTCATAGTTAAGCACATACTTCCAGCTCGGCGCGACGAGCAGACGCCGGTGCTCTTCGAGCGTCCGCGCAAACAGCTTGTAGCCGTGGACTTCCGGCTCCTCATATCCCCGGCTGCCGGGGTCGAGGAACGGCGCGAGCGGGGAGATGAACGGCGCGACCCGGCCGTCCTTGCCGAACCGCTTGATCAGCTCCTCGCAATACTCGACCGTTTGGAGCACCGATTGCGCGGTCTGCTGCGGCAGGCCGGACATAAAGAAGACGTCCAGCCGCTTTGCGCCCACGTCGAGCGCATCCTGCAGCGTCCGCTCCATCGGCTCGTTGCCGTAATGCTTGCCGAACGCGTGCCGCACCACCGGGTCATGGCTTTCGAGCGAGACTTCCAGTGTGAAGTTCGGCAGCGCGCGCGCCATGTCTTCGAGGAACTCGCGCGACGCGGGCGAGAACAGCTCGGTGATGACCGGCTCGTTGAAGCCCTTCATGGCGGCAAAGAACCGCTTGGCGTAGTCGCGGCCCGGCTGGCGCAGGTCGCCGAGGATGAACACCGGCCCGGCGCTCATCTTGCTGATCCGGCGCACGTCCGCGGCCAGCATCTCCGGGTCGCGGAACGCCGGCTTCTCGCGGCCGTGCATCTTCTTGAACGCCGCGCCCGAGCCGCCGCAGATCACGCACGCCTGCGTGCAGCCGCGGCAGGAGAGCGCGGCCATGATCGGGTAGTCGGTCCAGTCCTTGAACGGGACGTAGTTGCTCATGTCCATGTCGCGCACAGCCGCGCGCACGACATAGCGGTAATCGAGCATCACGTTGTCGAGCGTGTCGGGGCGGTAGGTGTGCGGGTTGACGCGCACCTCGCCCGCCTTGTCCTTCCACGTCAGGTTGGGGATGTCGACGATCGCCGGAGCCTTTGCCGCGCCCGTAAGGTAATCCATCAGCTGGCGGATCGGTTCCTCCGCGGAGTCTCCGCGAATGACATAATCGACGAAGGGGTAGCGAATGAGCTCTTCGTGGAAGTACGTCGAGGAGAACCCGCCGAAGATGATCGGCGTGTCGGGATGGTGCTTCTTCACCATCTCCGCAACGGCCAGCGCGCCGTGCGCGTGGGGCATCCAGTGCAGGTCGATGCCGAACGCGACCGGATTAAGCCGCTTTACCAGCGCTTCGGGATCGAACTTCTCGTCGTTGAGCATACGGACCGCCAGGTTGGCAATCCGCACGCGGTGCCCGTGCCGTTCGAGGTACTCGGCCATGGTGGTGAAACCGATGGGGTACATCTCGAAGACCGGGGTGGACGGCACCAGGTCGCTCACGGGGCCGTACAGGATCGAGTGCTTACGAAAATCGTAAACGCTCGGCGCATGCAGGAAAACGAGATCGGCTCGGCTAAACATGGGTGGAATAATCCTAAATATGAAACAGGCGCCTGCGTCTAGTGGCGCAGGCGCTCCGTGGGGGGGCGCCGGCCGCCCTTAGGCGGGCCGGCATCGGACGCGCCAACTCAGGCAGGCACCGTTTCAACCGCGAGCAGCTCGATCAGAAAGTCGAGCAAATCCGTCTCGGTGATGATGCCGACGAGCTGGCCGTCGCGCACGACGGGCAAGCCGCCGATTTTATGCGTGCGCATCAACCGCGCCGCGTCGCTGATGCTCGCCGACGGGTCGATGGTGAGAGGATTGGGCGTCATACAGGATCCCACTTCGATGTGGTCCAGGATGAAATTGTCGTACCACTGCTCCCGAACCACGAACGGCGAGTTCGCAGCCCGGCGCAGGTCCCGGTCCGTGATGATCCCCACCAACTTGCCGCGGTCGACTACGGGCATGCGGCGATAACCGCCCTCCCGCATCAGGTTGATCGCGGTGCGGATGGCGTTCCGGGGCGTCACTGAGACCGGATTCGCAGTCATAATATCAGCCACCAGGCGCTTGGCAGGCATGGCGAGCACTCCGTAAGACTTGGCTGGCGGCGGCGCCAACCGGAAAGATAATTCTGGCAACGTGAATAATATAGCACTCGGAGTTATCGCACGCTATGATGCGGGTCATGTAAAGAAAGTAGCGGGGTTTTGCCGGCCTGACCGCCCCTCAAAAGCGGTCAGGCCGAGCTTATGACTCACGAATAGGCGAGCGCCTGCCGCACGCTGATCTTCGTGGCGTTCTGCGCGGGGAACATCGCGGCGCACAGCGCGATGCCGGTAACCACGCCGAGCCACACGGCCACCGCAAGCCAGTTGTAGGAGAAGTCCAGGTCAACGTCGAGCATGATCTGGCCCATGAGCCGCGCCAGTGGCTGCGCAATCACGAACGACACCGGAACCGCGATCAGCCAGCTCATCAGCCCCTGCAGCGCGCCCTCCATCATGAAGATGCCCATGAGGGTGCGCGAGCGCGCGCCGATTGCGCGCAGCACGCCGATCTCGCGCGTCCGCTCCACCACGCCGATGCTCAGGCTGCCCGCGAGTCCGATCCCGCCCACGGTCGCCACGAGCGCGGCCAGCCCGATCAACATCCCGATGACCGTCGCAAACTGGTTCGCCGCGTAGTCGCGCTCCTCCTGCTTAATCGCCGTAGTGTAGAAGTCCACGCGCCAGCCCGCATCCTCGTACTTCGCCCGCAAGTCATCCGAAACGGCTTTTGCGCCCGCCAGCGTCGCGTCGTCCGTCTTGACGAGCACCTGGCTCGCCACGTTCTCCTTGCCGGTCGCTTCGAGCATGGCGTCGAGCGGCGCGTAGATCGGCTCGACCACGAACCCGGTGTCGTACACGACCCGGTACAGGCCGACCACGGTCCAGCTTTCCTCGCCCAGCTCGCCCAGGTTCAGCGCGACTTCGTCGCCCAGCGCGATGTTGTTCTTGCCCGCCGTCTCCGCGCTCATCACGACCGCGCGCTCGTCCTCGGGCAGCAGCCAGCGCCCCTCGACCACCAGCGGCCGCTGCATGGTCGTCTCCGGCGGGACGCCCGTCAGCTGCGCGCCCAGGCCCGCCGAATCCTGCAACCTTTCGCCTTCCCGCAGGATGGTCGCGTTCCGGCTGTACCACGTCTCCGCGGCCGCCACGCCTGCGGTTTCCTCCGCGATCCGCGCGACCTCATCCGCCGGCCGCTCGCCCGTGAAGCCGATCTTGGCGTCGTAACCGCGCCGCGCCATGTCGTTGTCGAGCGTGAACTGGATGGACGAGATCAGGCTCATGACGACCAGGAACATCGCGCCCGCAACCGCCAACACGAGGACTGTCAGCGCAAGCCGGCCCTTGCGGCGGAAGAGATTACCGAGCGCGGCCGCATACGCGGGCGGCAGCAGCGCCGCGCCGACCCTCTCGACCCCGCGATCCAGCCGGCTCGACCCGAAGTCCGCGCCGATGCCGTAGGTCGCGATGGCCTCGCGCACGCTGATCGCCGCGCCCTTGAGCGTGGGCCACAGCGCGGCCAGCACCGGCGCCGCGAACGCGGCCACCGTCGTGATGATCAGCGCGTTGCGCGACCACTGGAAGACTTCGTAGTCGATGTTGAACAGGCGGAGATAGGTCTGCGCCATGTAGAACGCAAAGGCCGCGCCGACCGGCAGCGCGATGAGCAGCGCCAGCGCGCCGAGGATCACCGCGCCCGCAAGATACATCCGCACGATCGCGCCGCTTTGCCCGCCGACCGCCTTGATCACGCCGATCTGGTCCGTCTGCTGCGTGATGAGCGCGGTGAACACGTTGAGCACGAGGATCACGCTCATCAGGAGCGACACGATGGCCATGATCTGGAGGACGAGGTTGACGCCTTCGAGAAACTTGCGCCCCCAGTGCCGGTCCGGGTCCTGGTAGAGCGTCACGACGACGCCGTAGCCCTGCTCGCCCAGCCGCTCGCGCAGCTCGCCCGCGATCTCCTGGCTCCGTTCGAGGCTATAATTGTCCACGCGCACAAGCAGCTGCCCGAACCGTCCCTCCGGCACGCCAAACTCGGCCAGCCCCTCCGCGCTCGCGAAGAAGTGCGCCTGCCCGCCGAACGGCGGCGGCTGCACGAACGGGTGCCGCACCAGCCCGTCGATGTCGAACTCGCGCGCCTCCCCGTCCACCTCGAAAGTGACCTTATCGCCCGGCGCGACGCCCCAGTGTTCGCTCGTCAGCCGTTCGACGCCGAGGGTGAGCCCCGCCGGCCACGCGCCGCCCTTCAGCTCCAGCTTGTCGTAGGTCTGCGCGTCGTAATCCGGCCGCTGAACGATGGTCCCGATCTTCCATTCGTCGTCGTCCGCGGCCAGCTTATAGCGCACCGAGATTTGGTTGACCGGGTCGATGTCGACCACCCCCGGCGTCGTCTTGAGTTCGTCGACCACGTCCTGATCGACGTAGTTGCGCAGGATGATGTTGACGTGCGACGGCTGCACCGCGCGGTGCGCCGCGTCCATCGAGGAAAGCAGTTGATCGAGCAGCCCGAAGATGCCGCCCACCGTAATCAGCCCCGCCGCGATGCTGATCACCGCGAGCAGGGTCCGCGTCTTGTTGCTCCACAGGTCGAAGACGACCTTCCGCCACAGCACGCTCATGCGTGGACGCCATTTCCGGTCACCGAGGCCGGCGAGAACTCGGAGCGGCTCTCTGCGTCCTCGGTGTCCTCTGTGGCAGAACACGGCCCGTCCGTCACCACGCGCTTCTCGTCCCGCTCAATCATGCCGTTGACCACCGCCACCGTGCGCGGGACCTGCCGCGCAAGTTCTTCGTTGTGCGTCACCATCACCAGCGTCGTGCCCTGGCTCGCCAGCCGGCAGAACAGGGCGAACACCTCATCAGACGTGCGCGCGTCGAGGTTGCCGGTCGGCTCGTCCGCAACGAGCAGCGGCGGTTGGTTCGCCAGCGCGCGCGCGATGGCCGCGCGCTGCTGCTGCCCGCCCGAGATTTGCGACGGCAGCTTGTGCCACTGGTCCTTCAGCCCGACCAGTTCCAGCAGGCAGTGCGCCTGTTCGCGCCGGTCCTTCGGCTTCAGGCGCCGCGCAAAGTCCATCGGCAGCATGATGTTCTGGAGCAGATTCAGGCTCGGCAGGAGTTGGAAGAACTGGAACACGATGCCCACGTCGGTGTTGCGCCACGCGGCCAACTGGTTCTCGTTCATCTTGTGGACGGCCTTGCCGTTGACGAACACCTGCCCCTGCGTCGGGTGGTCGATGCCCGTAATCATGTTGAGCAGGGTCGACTTGCCGTTGCCCGATGGCCCCACAATCGCGACGAATTCGCCGCGCTGCACGGTCAGCGACACGCCGCGCAGCACGGTGATCTCCGTGTCGCCGGTGGGGAAGGTCTTGACGACCTGCCGCACGTCGATGATGGGTTCCGCGGTCGCGATCATACCCCTGCCCCCCCGAAGAACTCGCCGTGATACCCGAACAGGATGGCGTGCGGCACGGGCGCGCGGCCGATCTCCGCCAGAGAGCCCGCGTCGAGGACGAGCAAATAAGACGTGCCCTCGTTTGCGTCGAGCACGACCGACAGCAGCACGCCGTCGTCGTCGCGCGTCCGGCCCGGCTTCCCGACAAACACCGGCTCGCCCGGATAGTGGCCCGCGCAATACCACGTCCACGCCTTGCCGAGCTTCACGTCGATCTTAACGATCTGGTTATAGAACCCGTTCGGATTCGTCTTATTGATGCTCGACGCGTAGACGTAGCGGTAATCGCCGTCCATCAGGTAGCGTTCCGTGTCGAAGCGCGCCAACTCCGCGCATTCGTCCGAGAGCGTTTCATACTGGATGCGCCCGTTCTTCGTCCCCTTTCGGGGCCCTTTGAGCGGGATGCGATAACGCCGTAGGTGGCCGAACGGCAGCGCGCTCGTCGCGCTTGCCAGCCGGTCGAGGAAGAACGCGTCGATGATCTGGTTGTCCTCGTACGCGTCGATGTCGAGCACGATATCGTCACCCTCTTCCCACGCGTTCACGTGGTGGAACGCGAAGAAGGGGTCCGCGTCCCAGCGCCCCACAAGCTCGCCGGTGTGCCGGTCCAGCACGTAGAACGGCGTGCCGCGCTTCGGCTCCCAGGTGAAGTTCTCGATGTAGGGGCGCAGCCACAGCAGCAGGGCCATTGGCTGCACGCGCAGCGGGAACTCGGTGAAGATCGCGTAGCGCTTCGTCATGCCGAAGCTGTGCATGTACGCCGGCTTGGTCGACGGCACCTGCCCGACCATGGTCCGCCCGCCGTCCGCGCCCACCCGGTACAGCCGGTAATGGCTGACCGCGTGGTAACGCGTGACCAGGTTATAGGTGTTGTTCTCTTCGGGATCGTACACGGGATGCACCGTGGTCATCTGCCCGGTGAGCGGCTCGTCTTCGTAGGTGAACACACCCGCCGTGCGCAGCGTCTCCAGGTCGAACTCCACCTGGATCGGCGTTTCGGCGAGCGCCATGTACTTCTCGGCCACCTTCGCGATGCTGACCTTTGCATTGTCGCTGACCGTGGGCGAGAAGACGGACTGGATGCGGCTGAACAGCGAGCGGCAGGGGTCCGTGGCGAACTCGGAATAAGTGATCCGGCCGCGCTGCATCGCGGTCCGATACGACTGCGTGTCGAGGAACTTGTTGGCGTACGAAACCTGCCCGCCGCTGAACGAGAACTTGTGCAGCATGGACAGGCCGTCGAACCAGTGGCGATAGCGCTCCGCGCCCGCGTCAAACGTCCCCGGTCCGTTGCGCACCAGCGTGCCGGTCAGCCACTCCGGGATGCGCCCCATGACAGGCAGCCGGTCCAGCCTCAACTCCCGCGTCCGCCCCAGAAATCCCAACTCAAATACGTTGCTCATTACCTCATCCCGTGTGGAGAACCGGCTACCACAATGACACGATGACACAAGGTTAAGCGAATCGAAAACAATCTTCGTGTCACTCTGTGTTTTTGTGTCTTTGTGGTGTCCGTCATTATGCCGTGACCGGTTTCAGTTCGCGCGCGCCCTGTCGCACCGGCTCAGGGTCAATCAGTTCCGCCGCGATCTTCCCAGACGCCAAAACCGCCGGCACGCCCGCGCCCGGATGCGTCCCCGCGCCGACGAAATAGAGGTTGTCGAACTCCTCCGAGCGGTTGTGCGGCCGGAACCACGCCAGTTGCATCAGGCTGGGGCGCACGGAGAACGCTGCGCCCTTGTAGCTGTTGAGCGTGTCGCGGAAGTGCAGCGGGTCGATCATGTGCTCCGCGATGATCTCCCCGCCCAGCCCGGGCAGGTAGTTGTCTTCGAGATACCGCATCACGCGGTCGCGGTACGGCTTCGCCGTCGCCTTCCAGTCGGTCCCCGAGTCGAGGTGCGGCACAGGCGCGAGCACGTAGAACGACTCCGTGCCCGCCGGCGCGATGCTCTCGTCGGTAATGGTCGGCATGTGCAGGTAAAGCGAGAAATCCTCCGGCAGCTCCCGCGCCGCGAAGATGTCCGACAGCAGGCCCTTGTAGCGCTTGTTCAGGATGATGTTGTGATGGTGGAACTTGCTGTCGAGATAGCGGCGCTTCGTGCCGAAGTAGATGACGACCAGCGACATGCTGTAAGCCATCCGGTCGATCTTGCGGTTGGTGTACTTGCGCCGGTACTGCTCGGGGATGAGGTAGCGATAGGTGTGCGCCACATCGCCGTTCGAGATGATCACATCCGCGGTGTCGACGGTGCCGTCCGGCAGCCGCACGCCGACCGCCTGCCGCCCGTTCGTCACGATTTCGGTGATCTCCGAGTCGAGATAAATCTTGCCGCCCAGGTCGGTGAACAGCTTGCCCAGCCCCGCCACCGCCGCACCCGTTCCGCCGATGGCGTAATGCACGCCCCACTGCTTCTCGAACTGCGCGACGAGCGTGTAGACGGACGGCGTGTCGAACGGATTGCCGCCGACGAGCAGCGGATGGAACGAGAACACACGGCGGAGGAAGTCATCCTTGATGTAGCGCGCGACGTGCGTATACGTGCCGAGGAACGCCTGCAGCCGGATGATGTCCGGCATGATCTTAAGCATGTCGGTCAGCTGCAGGAACGGCCGGTCGGTCAGCCCGTTAAACGAGCGGAACACCTCTTCGGTCAGGCGGACATACTTGCGATAGCCGTCCACGTCTGCCGGGTTGAACTTGCGGATCTCCTCGATGGTTTCGTCCGTGCCGTGCCAGTAGTTGAAGGCGCGGCCCTCGTCGTTAAAGATGCGGTAGAACGGATCGAGCGGCGTCAGCTTGAAGTAATCCTCCCGCTTCCGGCCGGCCTCGGTATAGATTTCGTCGAAGAAGTCGGGCACGGTCATCACGGTCGGCCCGCCATCGAACTTGAAGCCATTGATGTCATACTGATAGGCGCGGCCGCCCAGCTTGTCGCGCTTCTCGTACAGCGTCACGTCATGGCCCTTTGCCGCCAGTCGACACGCCGCGCCCAACCCCCCGAACCCGCTGCCGATTACGATGATCCGCTTGCGATCCATTCTTCCCCCCTTGCGCAAACCCAACTCCCGGGTCACATCCCCGGCGACCCGAGAGGTTTTAACCCCCGCAAATCCGCCCCTCGCGCGCCTCTTACGCCACCGACAGCGGCGCGCCTGCGACGTCCTGCGCCGGCTCCGGCTCGGCGATGCGTCCGCGTCGCGTGCGCAGCCAGATGCCCGGCAGCCGCCGCAGCTTCCCCACGGTGCTCACGTGCGAGCGGCGGCTGAACACGTCATAATCATGCCGCTCAATGTCGGTCAGGATGGCCCGGTACAGCTCCGCGGCTGCGCCGATCGCAAACCGGCCGCCGGGATGCAGGTACGCGATCCCCGGCATCGCCTCCCGATACAGCTCCCTGTTCCGCTGCACCTGGAACCGCATGAACTCCTGCCACGGCTGCGTGTTCCTGCCCGCCTCGATATCCTTGTCGCTCAGCCCGAACTGCCGCAGCTCGGCCTGGGGCAGGTACACCCTGCCCACCTCCCAGTCCTCTCTCACGTCCCGCAGGATATTGGTCATCTGCATCGCCACACCCAGTTTCACCGCATAGGGAACTGCCTCCCGCCCGCTGAACCCGATAATGTGCATGGACATCAACCCCACGGTGGACGCCACCCCGTAGCAGTACACCGCCAGCTCGTCGAACGTCTCATAGCGCTTCTTCTGCAGGTCCGCTGCCACGCCGTGCACAAGTTGCTCCGCATAGCGGGTGGGGATGCGATAGCGCGCGCGCGTGTCGCCCCACGCCACTGCCACCGGGTCCTCGCAGGGGGGCGGCCATGTCATCGCGCATTGCCGCCAGGTCGCGAGCCCTTCGGCCAGGTCGCCGTTTGCCCGGTCAATCAGGTCGTCCGTGATGCGGCAGAACGCATACAGCGAGCGAACGGCCTTGCGTTTCGGCTCGGGCAGCGGCCGCGAGGCCATGTAGAACGTGTGGCTGTGCTCATTCGCGATGTCGTCGCACGCGTCGTATGCCCGCCGCAGCTCCTCGGACCCCTCGTCCAGCGGTTCGGGCAAAATTTCATTCTCCAGACCCTGTTGCGCCATCGCCAACAGCGTGTGCTCCCACGCGCCTCCGGTGTTGCTCATGCTCGGCTCCTTACCGTAACGGCCAGGCCAGGGCGGATAATATGCTCTAGCCGTGCTGGCTTTTTCCAGTGATTCGACTATACAACACTATACAAACTTTGTCAATACCTTGTATATAGTGTGTTTATAGATTTTAAGGCGGGTGATTTGCTGGTCGGCGCGCGTGGGGGTAGAATTCTTTCGCCAACCCCACCCGTTTCCGCGCTTCGAGGAGACATGATGTCCCGCAAAAACTCGCCGCCGCTGCTCCGGTCCTTGCTTGTGGCGTTTCTGGTCCTCTCCGCCGCCGGCGCACCCCCCGCCGGGGCCGAGCCCGGACCCTCCGCGCTGACGCCGGTGAGCGTGAACGGTTACGTGTTTGACCCGCTGTTGGAAGGCGAACCCGCGCTCTCTCTCGCAGCCGCAGCGCTCGACGCGCCCGCGCTCCGGCTGGTTCAGTTTTCCGGCCGCGTGCGCGACGGCTGGTTGTCCGCGCTGTCCGCGCTCGGGGTGAGCCCGCTCCAGTACTACCCGCAGGACACTTTTCTCGTGTGGGCCGATCGGTCCGCGCTGAGCCGGGCCGCGGACAGAGATTTCGTGCGTTGGACGGGTGACTTTCACCCGGAGTACAAGATCAGTGCAGATCTCGCTGAACGGCAGGGGCGAATCGACAACGTTGCGGTTTTATTCTATAACGAAGGCGACCCCGCGTCTACTGTCATAAAGCTAGTTTCGGCCGGGGCCGAGGTGCTGCGTTACCATCCAGCCCAACCCGACCGGCTCTTCTATGAAGCGATCGTCCGGTTGCCCGCCCAATCGATCCAGGCAGTTGCGAACATCCCGACCGTCTGGTTCCTGTCGTACAGCAGCCCCGTCCCCGGCTTCGACGACGAAATGTCCGATCAGATCCTCGCCGGCAATCACCCCGGCGGCGCGCCGGTCACGGGCTACGCCGCGCACCTCGCCGGCCTGGGCTACGGGGGTGCAGGCATCACATGGGCCGTCATCGACACTGGCATCGACTACGACCATCCCGACCTCGCCCCGCGCATCGTCGGCGGTTACGACTTCCCCGGCGCCTGCTCGATCGCCGGACAGCCCGGCGCCGATTGCCCCAACGGGGGCCACGGCACCCACGTCGCCGGCATCGTCGGCGGCACGGCCGCGCTCGGAACCACCGACGCAAACGGCTTTCTCTACGGCCTCGGCGTCGCGCCGGAGGTCGGCCTTTTTGCGATGAACTCCCTCTCCGCGCCTGCCTGGCCGCCCGATGGCGGATGGCAGGAGCACTCCAAGCGCGCGGTTCTTGCTGGCGCAATCGGCGGCAACAACTCGTGGACCACGGGCGAGGGCATCAACCACGGCTACCAGTCTTCCGAGCGCACGCACGACCTGATGGTGCGCGACGGCAACTTCGACACCACTACCGTCGCGGAGCCGTTCATCGAGGTTTTTTCCGCGGGCAACTCGGGCTCCGGCGCCAACACGCTGACTGCGCCGAAGGAAGCCAAAAACCTGATCGTCACCGCGAGCAGCCTGAACTATCGCCTGGGCAGCATCGACTCGATCTCCTACTTCAGCAGCCGGGGCCCCGCGCAGGACGGCCGCATCGTGCCCACGATCACGGCGCCCGGCGGGGAGATCGCATCGACGGCCAACGACACCGGCGGCGACTGCTCCGATCCGATTCCCGACACAAACGGCAAGTACGCGTTTTGCAGCGGCACCAGCATGGCTTCGCCGCACGCATCCGGCGCGGTCGCGCTGATCGCGGACAAGTGGGCGGACGACCACGCGGGCGCGGTTCTCAGCCCCGCCATGGCGAAGGCCATTCTCGTCAACAGCGCGGTGGACATGGGGACGCCCGACGTCCCAAACTTCGTCGAGGGCTGGGGCCGCGTCAACATCACAAAGGCGCTCGCGCCCGACGCTGACACCCGTTATTTCGACCAGGAGACTGGCTTCGGCGGGCCGGGCGAGCAGTGGACCCTCCAGACGGCCGTCGCCGACCCGACCAAGCCGGTCAAGGTCACGCTTGCGTGGTCGGACGCGGCCGGTGCGGCCGGGGCCAGCCCCGCGCTCGTCAACAACCTTGACCTGACTGTAACGGTCGGCGGGACCGCCTACAAGGGCAATGTGTTTAGCGCCGGGTGGTCGACGACCGGCGGCGCCGCGGACGCGCTCAACAACCTCGAGAACGTTTACGCGCAGAATCCTTCCGGCGATCTCACCATCACCGTCGAGGCGGTGAACGTGCCGGGCGACGGCATCCCGTACAACGGCGACGCGACGGACCAGGATTTTGCCCTCGTCTGCTACAACTGCGTCCTCGGCCCCGACTTCACGCTGACAGCCTCGCCGCCAAGCCTCGCCGTCTGCGCGCCAGCGGCCGCCGCATTCGATCTGGCCGTCGGGCAGGTGTCCGGCTTTGTCGAGCCGGTCACCCTGAGCGCGAGCGGCGTGCCCGCAGGCGCGATGTCGTCATTTGGCGCCAGCCCGGTCACTCCCCCGGGCGCCAGCGTCTTCACGGTCGACAACACGGCTGCCGTGGCGGCGGGCGCCTATCCCATCGATATCACCGGCGTGTCCGCATCCAAGACCCACACGGCAAAGGTGACGCTCACGATCGACAAGGTGCCGCCTGCCGCGCCGGCCCTGCTGGCCCCCCCGCCGGATGCGGTCGAAGTTCCGCTCTCGCCCACGCTCTCCTGGGCCGCGATCCCCGGAGCGGCAAGCTACACCGTCGAGCTCGCCGGCGATCCGTCATTCGCCTCGCTCGTCCACACGGCAGCCGTGACCGGCGCCAGCTACAGGTTGCCTATCGCGTTGGCCGCCGACGCGCAGTACTACTGGCGCGTCCGCGGCGGCAACGCGTGCGGTGAAACTCTCTCGCCCGCCTCCCGCTTCCACACGCAGGGCATCGCCTGCGCGACCTACACCAGCCCCGACGTGCCGAAAGCCATCCCTCGCAGCGGCAGCGCGACCTCCAACCTCACCATCAGCGGCAGCGACGCGATCAAAGACTTGAATGTCTTCAATATCACGGGCGATCACGCCGCGATCGGCGACATTTCGTTCAGCCTACGCAGCCCGGCCAACACCGAAGTGACGATCATGGCGCAGCAGACGTGTTCGGGCAGCGCGAACTTCGACCTAAACCTGGATGACGAGGCTGCGAACCTGATTCCCTGCCCGCCCACTGACGGCGGCGCGTTCCAGCCGAGCAACCCGCTCTCTGCCTTCGACAACCAGACGGCCAACGGCACGTGGAGCTTCACCGTCACGGACAGCCTCGCGGGGAACAGCGGCACCCTGAGTTCATGGAGCCTGAACGTCTGCAGCGCGTCGTGCCAGCCGCCTCCCGCGCCCGGCGTCCTCGACATTGCCGCGCAGAACGCGTCCACCGCGCGTCTCGCCTGGGCTGAGGCCGGCGCGGCCACTTATGAGGTCTGGTACGCGCCGAACCAGCCCTTCTTTGACCCCGCGGGCATGACGTGCGCCAGTCCCGCGCCCTACGCCTGCTCGGTCACGTCCGCCCTGTCCTTCGATCACGCGGGCCTGGGCAGCGTCGCAGACAGCTACGCCTACGTCGTCCGCGCGGCGAACGCCTGCGGCAGCGCGAACGCAACCCCTTCGAACCGCGTCGCGGAGTTCGAGTTCGCGTTGACGGCAGGGACGAACTGAAACACGATGGCGCGATGACACAGAGACACCGCGAGCTTCAAGCTATCCTGGCGTCTTTGTGTCATCGTGTCATTGTGTTGAAAATACCCTCATGAACGACACCTCTTGGGATGAACTTGAGGCGCGCGTCATCAACTGCCGCCTGTGCCCGCGCCTCGTCGCCTGGCGCGAGGAGACCGCGCGCGTCAAGCGGCGTATGTACCGCGACGAGGAGTACTGGGGCCGCCCGGTGCCCGGCTGGGGCGACCGGAACGCGCGGCTGTTGATCGTCGGCCTGGCGCCTGCCGCGCACGGCGGCAACCGCACCGGCCGCGTCTTCACTGGCGACAGCTCCGGCGATTTCCTCTACGCCGCGCTGCACCGCGCCGGCTTTGCGAATCAGCCCGTCTCGCGCCACATGGGCGACGGCCTCGCGCTGCGCGACGCCTATATCGCCGCGGCCGCCCGCTGCGCGCCTCCCGACAACAAGCCCACGCCGGAAGAACTCGCGACCTGCCGCCCCTACCTTGCGCAGGAGATCGCGCTGCTCGACCGGCTGGAAGTGATCGTCGCGCTTGGCCGCATCGG
>JALOOB010000543.1 GCA_025454635.1 Anaerolineae bacterium | reverse complement strand
AATATCGACGCCGCGCGACGGTTGCGCCGCAATCAGCACCTTCGGCCCGCGCGACAGCTCCCGCGCCATGATCGCCTTCTGAATGTTGCCGCCCGACAGGTTCTTGATCGGAGTTTCCAGGCTCGGCGTCTTCACGGCGAACTCGTCCACTAGCGCGTTGGCGTGCTGCGCCATGCGCTTGAAATCGAGAACTTCGGCGACGCGTGATCCAGCAGGAACAGGTTCTCCTGCACCGAGAAATCCTTGATCGCCCCATCGCGCATGCGCTCTTCGGGAATGAACGCCTGCCCTGCCTTGAGCCGCTCCTGCACCGAGACATGCGTGAGGTCTTTGCCGTCCACGACGATCGTGCCTGCGGTAACCTTGCGCATGCCGCCGAGGCAGCCCGCCAGTTCGCGTTGCCCGTTGCCCGACACACCCGCCATGCCGAGAATCTCTCCCGCGCGGATTTCCAGGTCGACGCCGCGCAGGGCTTCGACCCCGCGGTCTCCCATCGCGTGCAGGCCCTTAATCTCGAGCAGCGGCCTGCCGGGCGCCTGCGGGGGTGGCGCAACGCGCTTGATCTCGCGGCCGACCATCATGGTCGCCAGCTCATCCCGCGTAACATCTTTGGTCTGGCATTCGCCCGCATACTGGCCATTGCGCAAAACGGTGATGCGGTTGCTGATCGCCAGCACCTCATAGAGCTTGTGCGAGATGAAGACGAGCCCGTGTCCCTCCGCAACCATGCGCTTGAACGTTACGAAGAGATCCTTGACCTCCTGTGGGGTCAGCACGGCGGTGGGCTCATCCAGGATGATCATGCCCGCGCCCCGATACAGGGCCTTGAGAATCTCGACGCGTTGCTGCTCGCCGACGGAGAGTTGCCAGATGTAAGCGTCGGGGTCGACCTTCAGGCCGTAGCCCTCCGACAGCTGGCGCACGCGCTCTTCCACCTTGTCCAAATCGAGCAGTGGTCCGCGCGACGACTGTAAGCCGAGCGCGACGTTTTCCGTCACAGTCAGCGTCGGCACGAGCATAAAGTGTTGGTGAATCATCCCGATGCCGGCGCGAATGGCGTCGGCAGGGGAATGGAAGACTACCGGCTTGCCGTCGATGAGGATTTCACCCTCATCCGGCTTGTACAGGCCAAAGAGCTGGCGCATCAAGGTGCTCTTGCCGGCGCCATTCTCGCCGAGTAAAGCGTGCACCTCGCCGGCATTGACGTCAAAGCAGACCTTATCGTTGGCGAGCACGCCAGGGAACCGCTTAACGATATCGCACATCTGAATGCGTTGGATCCGTTTCATCGCTGCGGGCTGTGATTCAGTCGCCATGTTTTTCTCCTGGCCCTGGGAACCGGGTGTCGTATCTTATCCGAGCTTGCGATTTGCGGGGCGGCTTCGTTGCATGCGCCGGGTGCAGGCGCAACGCGCGGAACACCGCCCCTTTGCCGGCCCTGGGTTAGGGCTCGACCTTGATGCTGCCGTCTTTGATGCCGGCAATTGCTTTGTCGGCCGCAGCCTTGACCTCGGCCGGGATCGAGTAGCCAACTTTCCGTTCTTCCGGTTCTCGATCATCTGCTTGAGGATGCCAGTCCAGTCGTATTGCTGGCTGGCGACGACGTTCTGGGGGGCCAGGGAGGCCTGGTCCTGCTGGGTGCCGAACCACATGACGTTGCCGGCATCCTTCGCCGCGCCGATCGAGCCGACCACCGACTGCGAGGAGCCGGTCAGGACATCCGCGCCGGCTGCAATGTGAGTCTTGGCCGCTTCGGTCATGAGCGCCACGTCAGAGAACGAGCCGGTCCACGTCTTGGACAGCTTGTAGCCGGGGTCCACCGAGGCCACGCCTTGCGTGAAACCATCGACGTACGTCTTGGCATCGCCGGCTTCCACCGGGCCGGTCACGCCGATCACCTTGCTCTTAGAGAGCAGGGCCGCGAGCACGCCGTTCACATAGCCGCCCTGTTCCGCGGCCGCAGTGTAAGCATAAACATTTGGCATACCGAAGGTGTTGACTTCAGTGCCCCAAGCGAAGGTCGTCTTCGGGAAGTCCGGCGCGATCTCCTGGATCGAGGAGCCGTACTGCGAGCCGTGGCCGATCACAATGTCAAAGCCCTGGCTGGCGTAGTCGCGCAGCGCAGCCGCAGCATCAGCCACCTTGAACATGTTCTCGGAGTACTTCAGCTCGACGGCCGACTCGCCGCCCATGTCCGCCTGGATCTTCTTGAGCGCGTCCCACATCGACTGGCTGAAAGCCAGGTCCGTGGTGGCGCTGGGCATTACGACCGCGATGCGGAGCGGTTTCCCGGCCTGTCCGGTCTGACCGGCAGCAGGAGCGCCGCCGCCACAGGCCGTGACCAGCGCGAGCACCTTCTCCTTCTGTTGAGTGGAGGGGTGGTTATTACGCGACTGCCTAGTGGGCGCCGCGTTCAAACGGCTTGTTGAGCGCTGCCGGGCCGCGCACCCGGCTTACCGTAAATGCCAGCGCGACGATGGTCAGCAAGTACGGCAGCATGACGGCAACGTCCGAGGGGATGCCGATGCCCAGGACTTGCAGCCACAACTGAACCGAGTTTACCGTGCTGAACAGCAGCGCGCCGAACATGATGCCCAGTGGCCGCCAGCCGCCAAAGGGGACCAACGCCACGGCGATGAAGCCGAGGCCCGCGGTCAGGTTCTCCTGGAACAGATTGACGAGCGCCAGGGAGAGCGCCGCTCCGGCCAGGCCGGCGAGGATCGAGCCGATGCAAGTCGCCACGTACCGCGTCCGGTCGACGCTTACGCCGAGGGAGTCCGCAGCCGCCGGCGTTTGGCCCACCGCTTTGAGCTTCAGGCCCCACGTCGTCTTGTCCAGGATGAACCACGCCAGCGGCACGAGCAGGAACGCGCCGTAGACCGGCAGGCTTTGGTTGAACAAGATCTCGCCGACGAAGGGGATATCGCCCAGCACCGGGATCTTGACTGGCTGAAAGCCCTCGATCGTCTTGACTGTGCCGATGGTCGTCTTGAACAGCAAGGTCGACAGCCCCAGGCCGAACATGTACAGGCCAATGCCGCTGATGCCTTGCTCGGCCTTCAGGGTGACGCTGATGAAGGCCATCAACAGGCCCATCAGCAGGCCAATAACCGCGGCCACCAGCAGAGCCAGCCACAGGTTGCCGGTCTGGAGGAAGGCGCCATAGGCGCTCAACAGCATGATGCCGTCAACGCCGAGGTTGAGCACCCCGGAAATCTCGGAGATCATCTCTCCGATCGCAGCATACAGATATGGCGTCGCCAGGCGGACTGCCGAATAGAGGATCCCAATGATGATCGCGGTCGTTGTAAGCTCGTTCATGCGTGGGCCTCCGCGCTTTTCTTTGCGAGCGCAATCGTGCGGCGCGTTGCCAGCCGCCGCGACACGATCTGTGAGCCAACCACCAGCAGCACCAGCAAACCAAGCAGCGCATCAATCAGGGCAGAGGGCACCTGCACCGCGCGTTGCATCGAGTCTGCCCCGACAAGCAGGCCGCCGAAGAGCCAGGAAGCGGGGATTAACCCGAGGGGGTGCAACCCGCCGAAGAGGGCTGCCACGATACCGGTGAAGCCGTAGCCGCTGGTGACACCTTCGAGAAGCCGGTGTTGCACGCCGATAACCTCGATCACCCCGGCCAGGCCGGCGAAACCACCCGCCAACGTGAGCGCCAGCGCCTGATAGCCCGGCACAGGGATGCCCGCGTACTTGGAGGCTTCGGGGCTCAAGCCGACCGCCCGAATGCGATAACCGATGGTGGTGCGCCACAGGAAGATGTAAACGACCACCGCCAACACCACGGCGATGATTGCGCCCGTGTGCAGGAGGGTCTGGGGAACGAGTCGCGAAAGCCACACCTGCTGCGGCAACCGGGCCGACTGGTGCAGGAAAGTGCCTGTGGCGACGCCCTCCGGATCGATCAGCGGGCCGCGTAGCAACAGGTTCATGAACTGGAGCGCGATGGCGTTGAGCATGACCGTGCTCAGAATCTCGTTGACGCGGAGCCGGGCCTTGAGGATGCCGGGAATGAAC
>JALOOB010000280.1 GCA_025454635.1 Anaerolineae bacterium | reverse complement strand
CCGGACGGCCGCGCGCTGCCGGGCGTGGTGTGGCAGCCCCTCGCCACCCGCTACCCGACAACCTGCTGGTCGCCGGGGCAAAGCGTGATCGACCGGATCGAACTCCCCCTCGGAAACGAACCTCCCCCCGGCGAGTGGTGGCTGAGCCTCTCCGCGTTCGGCATGGCCGGGGAGCAGCCGACGGCGAATCTGCCCGTGACGCTGCCCGGCGGGGCGCGCGACACGCAGGTCGGACTGGGGCCGCTGCGGGTGGACGCGCCGTGAACCATCCTCGCTTTCTGCCACAGAGGCAACCGAGCCCGTGGACGCGAGAAGAAGCAGAACCTCATGTTTTGGCGAAGCGGCGGTTTCGATGGATACTTACGCGGTTGCGCCTTGCGCGACCCAAAATGCGACGCTAAGGGGAGCATCCCGTGGAAGTTATCCAACAACTGATCGACTTTATCCTGCACTTCGACGAATACCTGGCGCAGGTGATCGCGCAGTACGGCGCGTGGACGATGGCGTTCCTGTTCCTTATTATCTTCATGGAGACCGGGCTCGTGGTGACGCCGTTCCTGCCCGGCGACTCGCTGCTGTTTGCCGCGGGCGCGTTCGCAGCGCGCGGGGCGTTGAACATCTGGGCGCTGTTCATCCTGCTGTCCATCGCGGCCGTGCTCGGGGACACGGTCAACTACTGGATCGGCCACAAGGTCGGCGCGAAGGCGTACCGGGGCGAGGTGCGGTGGATCAAGAAGGACTACATGGTGCGCACGCACGAGTTCTTCGAGAAGCACGGCGGCAAGACGATCTTCCTGGCGCGTTTCGTGCCGATCGTGCGCACCTTTGCGCCGTTCGTTGCGGGCAGCAGCCAGATGTCCTACAGCTTCTTTCTCCGGTGGAACGTCATCGGCGGCATCACGTGGGTCGCGATCTTCCTTTTCCTCGGCTACTTCTTCGGGAACATCCCGTTTGTGCAGGAGCACTTCGAGTGGGTGATCGTGGCGATCGTCCTGATTTCGGTGCTGCCCGCGGTGTTCGAGGGGGTGAGGGCGCGGCGCGAGACGCGCAACAAGCCGGCGGCTGAGGAAACGACGGTTTAGACCGTTCGGATAACGAACTATTTGCCACAGAGGACGCAGAGTCTGGGCGGCGTCCGTCGCGGCGCATAGTAATCCTCCTCTATCGGCTGCTGTTCGCGCATTCTACCGCTTTTGCCGCGGCTTGCGGAGGCAGGTATAATCTCCAGTCGCCTGCCCACTCCATGCGCAGCCCCATCTCAGACAGAGGAAGGCCCATGTCCACACGCGTCCGCTCGCTCCTGTTTGCCCTTCTGATGGCCCTGTTGATCGCATTCCCCGCCGGCGCGGGACTCGCTGCGCCGACGCCCCCGGCTCCGGCTTCGGCGGCAGACGCGCTCGCCGCGCCCGACGACGTTGCGGTGAGCGTCAAGCGCGGCACGGGCGTCGCCAGCTTTGTGCGGGTGATCGAGCCCTCGACCGCGGAAGTGACCGTCGCAGGCGATCCCGAACTGCGGGCGCGCGGCTTCCTGGCGCAGTACGGCGCGCTGTTCGGCATCCGCGACCAGGCGGCCGAACTGGAGACGCGCGACGTCGTGGTCGACGCCGCGGGCAACACGCACGTCGGCTTCCGGCAGACGCACCGCGGGCTGAGCGTGTTTGGGGGCGACCTGCGCGTGCATCTTAATGCGGCGGGGCGCGTAACTTCGGCGGGCGGCGCGTTTATCCCGGACATTGCCGTGGGCACGCGCAGCGCGATCACGGAAGCGCAGGCCGAGGCAGCCGCGGTGGCGGCGGTCGGAGCGGCTCACCCGGAGGCGGCCGGGCTGGCCGCGCAGAAGACGGAATTGCTGGTCTACCGCACCGGGCTCGTGGCGGGCGCGGCGGGCGAGAACTACCTTGCGTATCGCATCGAGGTGGGCGACGGGGCGGACGTGCGCGACCAGGTGTTTGTCGACGCGCAGACCGCGGCGGTGCTCGACCGGTTCCCGATGATCCACAACGCGCTGTACCGGGAGATTTACAGCCCGACCATCGCGACCCTCGTGTGGAAAGAGGGCGACCCGATGCCGTCGGACACCGAGTATCTGAACCTGATCAACGGCGCGGGCGAGACGTATAACCTGTTCGGCAGCATGACCAACGGCGCGTGGCGCTCGTATGACAGCCTCGACGCGAAGATGAAGTCGATTGCCAAGTACAACCCCGGTGGAGCCTATTGCCCGAACGCGAGTTGGAACGGCGTCAACACGCAGTTTTGCAACCGGGTGAGCGGCGACGACACGGTCGCGCACGAATGGGGGCACGCGTACACCGAGTACACGCACAACCTGATTTACGCGTGGCAGCCGGGCGCGCTGAACGAGTCGTACTCGGATATCTGGGGGGAGACGGTCGACCTGTTGAACGCGCGCGGGCAGGACGACGCGGCGCCGACGCTGCGGTCCTCCGCCGGCGGAGCGTGCTCGTCGAAAGTTGCCTCAAGGTGCAACCCGGGCACCGACAACTCGTGGCGCTGGGTGTCGGGCGAGGACGACCCCGGTTTCGTGTGCCCGATCCGGGACATGTGGCGGCCCGAGTGCTACGGCGATCCCGGCAGCGTGACGTCCGCCAACTACCAGTGCATTGCGGATGACGGCGGCGGCGTGCACACCAACTCTGGCGTGCCGAACCATGCGTTTGCGCTGACGGTCGACGGCGGCGCGTACAACGGGCAGACGATCACGGGGATCGGGCTGACGAAGGCGGCGCACATCTACTGGCAGGCGCAACGCTATTATCAGACGAACACGAGCGACTTTGCGGACCATGCCGATGCGCTCGAACTGGCGTGCGCGGATCTGATCGGGACGCCGCTCTTCGACCTGAAGACGACCGCGACGGGCTGGGGCGCGACGACGGCGGCCATCACGCAGACCGACTGCGACCAACTCGACAAGGTCGCGCTGGCGGTGCGCTTCCGCACCGCGCCGAACTGCGCGTTTACGCCGATGTTCAACCCGGATGCGCCGGCGCTGTGCTCGGCGGGCAACGGACCGCAAAATCACCTGTTCCAGGATTTCGAGGCGGGGCTCGGCGGGTGGACCGCGCAGCAGGCGCCGTCGAACCCGGCGACGTGGGACGACCGGCCGTGGACCGTCGTGGCGAACGCGCCGGACGGCCGACCGGGCAGCGTGGCTTACGGTCCCAACCCGGTCGTTGGTGACTGCTCGACCGACCTCGACAACGGTGTGACCTCGCTGCTCAGCCCGGTGATCGCGATCCCGGCGAACGCGGCGACGCCCGTGCGGATGGCGTGGGATCACCTCGTCTCAATGGAGATCGAATACGATGGCGGGAACCTGAAAGCCAGCGTGAACGGCGGCGGGTGGACGATCGTGCCGGCGTCCGCGTTCACGTTCAACGCCTACAACTCGTCCCTTGTGGCGAGCGGCAACGACAACCCGATGGCCGGGGAGGCTGCGTGGACAGGCGGCGACGGCGGCGCGGTGAGCAGCAAGTGGGGCCAGAGCCAGATCAACCTGAGCCAGATCGGCGTGGACCCGGGGGACTCGGTGCAGTTCCGCTGGGACGTGGGATCGGACGGGTGCAACGGGTGGGACGGGTGGTATGTGGACGACGTGCGCGTGTACTCGTGCGCGCCGTGCGCCGCGCCGAACGCGCCCGCGGGTCTGGGGATCACGAAGCCCAACGCGACGACGGTGGACCTGACGTGGCCGGCCGCGACGAACGCGAGCAAGTACGAAGTGTGGAGCGCGGAGAACGCGCCGTTCTTCGACCTGAGCGGTAAGACGTGCGCCAACCCGGCGCCGTACGCGTGCGCAGAGACGAACAGCCTCGGCTGGAGCGCGGCCGATCTGGGCAACGCGGCCGTGAATCACACCTACGTCGTGCGGGGCGCGAATGCCTGCGGGCAGACGTCGGCCGCGTCGACCCGCGTTGCGGAGTTCGAGTTCGAGCTGGTGAAGGGGGACTAACTCACAACCAGGCTCGCGCGCAACTGAAACCTGGCGGGTTTGCGAACCCGTCAGGTTTTCTTTTTTCATGCGCGGCTGAGGGAACTTCTCGCCATCCATCTGCGTATCATTTCGCATCCGTATTGAACTGAGCATGGAGTTGAAAAGAAGATGGCGGAAGCCCTGATTGCGTTGGCAACCTTGACCGTTCTGGAGATTGTCCTCGGCATCGACAATATCGTGTTCATCTCGATTATGGCCGGCAAGCTGCCCCCCGAACAGCAGGCGAAGGCCCGCACGTTCGGCCTGGTGCTGGCGATGGTGTCGCGCGTACTGCTGCTGCTGTCGCTGACCTGGGTGATGCGCCTGACGACGCCCCTCTTTGCCGTGTTCGGGCACGAGATCAGCGGCCGCGACCTGATCCTGATCATCGGCGGACTCTTCCTGTTGGCGAAGAGCACGATGGAAATCCATCACCGGCTGGAAGGCGCGGAGGAAGGCGGGCACCGAGCGGCCGCGCAGAAGGTGACGCTGACGTCGATCATCGTGCAGATCGGCGTGCTCGACATCATCTTCTCGCTCGACTCCGTGATTACAGCGGTCGGCATGGCGAACGAGATCTGGGTGATGATCACGGCGGTAGTCATCGCGATCGGCGTGATGATGCTGGCGGCGGGGCGGATCAGCGCGTTCGTGGACGCGCACCCGACCGTCAAGATGCTCGCCCTGAGCTTTCTGCTGCTGATCGGCTTCTCGCTGGTGGCAGAGGGGCTGGGCGTCCACATCCCGAAGGGATACATTTACTTTGCCATGGCGTTCTCGGTGTTCGTAGAGATGCTCAACCTGCGCGCGAAGAACCGGCAGCCGGTGCAGTTGAAGCAGCCATACGTGGCGCGGGCGCAGGCGACGCCGGAGAAATCGGCGGGCTGA
>JALOOB010000035.1 GCA_025454635.1 Anaerolineae bacterium | reverse complement strand
CCTCATTGCCGGATTCGGCATCCTGTTGAGCCGGCGCCTGCGCGCCGTCATCGCGCGCATCTTCCAAATCCGCTTCCTTGCCCCGCTTGCGCCCCTCTACGGCCGCATCTCCGACGCGTTCGGCGCGTATCGCTTCCAGTACAAGGCGCTGATCACCGCGTTCGGCGTGGGGCTCGTAGGCATCGCCTGCACAACCATGGTTAACTGGATGCTGTCGCAGTCGATGGGCGGCTATATGTCCCTGCAGGCCATCGCGCTCTTCAACCCGCTCATTGCTTTGGTGTTGATGATCCCGATCACCATCGCGGGCATCGGCGTCATGCAGACCGCGTACACCTTCTTCTTCACCCTCGTGGGCGTGCCGGCCGATCACGCGCTGGCCGTCTCGATCCTCATGCAGGCGATCATGTTCCTGGGCAGCCTGCCGGGTGGCGTGCTGTGGCTGGTGGGCCGGCGACAGCAGACCTCAGCCGCCGCGCAGAATTAAAGATTCGACACAATGGCACAGTGGCACAATGACACCTTTCAGCGTGTCTCTGTGCCATTGTGTTAAGAGAGCATCTCCATGAAACAGCTTTTGACCATTGACGACGCACGCGCGCTGTACGATGCCGGCGGCGGCGGCCACGACTTTGATCACGTGCTGCGCGTGCTGGCGCTGGCCGAGCGGATCGCCTGCGCGGAGGGCGCTAATCTGGACGTGGTGCGCACCGCCGCGCTGTTGCACGATGTGGCGGAAGCCGAAGACCGCGAGGCGCACCACGTAATCGGCGCGCAGCGGGCGCGGTCCTTGCTGGCCGGCGAGCCGCCGGAGTTCGTCGAGGCCATCGCGCACTGCATCGAGGCGCACCGTTTCCGCCACGACCCGCAGCCGCAAACGCTGGAGGCGAAGGTGCTGTCCGACGCGGATAAGCTGGATTCCATCGGCGCGGTCGGCGTGGGACGCGTATTCGCCTACGCGGGGGCGGTGGGGACGGCCTTGTGGCGGCAGACGGTGGCCGAGATCGCGGGGCAGGCCGGCGACGCGCGGCGCGGGCCGAAAGAGCTGGGCGAAGGCTACACGCCCTCCCATGAGTTTGTCCTCAAGCTCGACCGCATCCCCGAACGGCTGTACACCGACATGGCCAGAGCGATTGCCGCGGAACGGAGGCAGTTCATGCGCGAGTTCTTTGCGCGGCTCGACCGCGAGGCAACGGGGGAGGCGTAAGGTGGCGTTTCCGATTCCGCCGATGAACCTGCGGCTCAAAACCGAGCGCCTGTATCTGCGGCCGTACCGCGTCGAAGACGCGGCCTGGTACGCGGCGATGAGCCTGCGCAACCGCGAGCATCTGCGGCGGTTCGAAGGCGGGAACGCGGCCATGACCATCGAAAACGAGCAGGATGCGGAGCGGGTTCTGGCCGAGTTCGCCGCGAACTGGGGGGCCGGCCGCGCCTTCTTCCTCGGGGCATTCCACAGCGAGACCGATGAGTTCGTTGCGCAAATCTATGTCGGCGTCCCAAACCGCGACCTGCCTGAGTTCGAAGTGGGTTTCTTTGCGGACGCGGCGCGCGAGGGACAGGGATACGTGAGCGAGGCAGTGCGCGGGGTCCTGCCGTTTCTCTTTGGGGAGATGGGCGGCCGGCGGGTGCGGCTGGAGTGCGACGCGACGAACGAGCGCAGCGCGCGGGTCGCGGAGCGCTGCGGGTTCAAGCTCGAAGGGCATCTGCGGGAGAACCACGCCTGGCCTGACGGACAGGTCACGGGCACGCTGCTGTACGGGATGCTCGCTGCGGAACTGCCAGCGCGCTAGACCGGCTCACTCCCGCCGCGCCAGCTCGACCACATAAGCGGCCACGTCGTCCAACTCGCTTGGCGAGAGCGGGCCGCCTGCCGCTTCGTCCCACGCGGGCATCAAGCTCCCCGGCACGCCCTGCGCCGTGGCCGCGCGCGCGTAACGCAGCGGATCGACGCTGACAAGGACCGCGTCGAGCGCGGTTCCCATGCCCCCTTGCCCCCGGTCGCCGTGGCACTGCGCGCAGTGCTCGCCGTACAGCGTCTCCCCGCGCGCCAGCGGCGTCTCGCCCAACCCTTGATCCTCCGGCCGCGGGGTCGCCAGCCCGCCCACAAGAGGCGCGGGCGCGCCCGCGGGCCGCTTCTCCGGCCGCGGCTCCGTGAGCGTCAGCAGGTAGCGCACGAGAATCTCCAGTTCGCGGGGCGAAAGCTGCTCCCCGTAGTCGCGCGGCATCATGTCGGGACAGGGGCCGGGCGGGCAATCGGAAGCGATGTACGCGCTCGGCGCGAGAATGGCGATGCGGATGTAGCCCTCCGCGTCGACGCCGGGCATCTGCTCGCCCGCGCGCAGCGCCAACCCCGCAAGGTCGGGCCCGGTGATCCCACCGCGACCCGGCCAGCCGTGGCAGCCGAGACAGTCGCGCGAGCCGAAGTAGGCCTTGCCCGCGGCCGCCGCGCCGCCATCATCTCCCGCCGGCGCAGGGGGCGCGCCCGGCGCGCTCGCCTCCTGCCAGTTCATGATGAACGTCGCCACGTCCCGGATTTCGTCTGCGCGCAGCGCGCCGCCGTACTCCTGCGACCACGCGGGCATAATGCTGTCGTAGTCCTCGTTTTTGACGGGCCGGCCCGAAGCCACCGTCGACTCGATAAAGCTCCGCAAGTCGCCCTGGTAGTTGAGCTCGACCAACCGGTCGTTCAGAAACTCCGCGCTGTTGAGCGCGGGGGCGATCTCGGGCACGCCCTGTCCCCACACCCCGTGGCAGCCCGCGCACGCATCCACGTAGACGGATGCGCCGTGCGCGATGGCGCGGCCCTCAAAGCTCGCCGCGCCGGCGGCCATCCTGTCCGGTTCGCGGGCGGCCAGAAAGACGATCAGCGCGGCAAGCAGCAGCGCGGCGGCCACTCCGAGCCCGAGCCGGACGACGACGATGCGCGCGGAGCGACTCTGCGCCATGAGTCTACTCCGCGCCCGCCCGCGCGTCCGCGTGGACGAACGCGTTGCGTTCGTAGACCTGCTCCCCGCCGTCCGCGCCCTGCCAGAACAGGCGGAGGGCGAGCTTCTTCAAGCCGGGCTGCGGTTGTGAGATCACCAGCTTGGCGCGGCCTTCGGGCATCTGCGGCTGCGCGGCAAGCTCCGCTTCGAGCGCCGCCAGCGCCGCGCGCAGGGCCGGCCCCGCGGTGCTGACCCCGTAGGTACGCGTGTCCCACTCCCCCGGCTTCAGCTCGCTCCACGGGAGCCCGGTGATCTCGCCCTGTCCTTCCTCCGGCATCATCTTCTCCGCAACCGCTTGCGCGGGCGGCAGCTCGACGCCGTACGCGGGGCGGCCCAGCCAGGTCAGGCCGACGAGCGCGACGACCGTCACGGCGAACAGCGAAATCGCGAGCTTCCGGTCGCGCGCGCGGCGGCTCGGGTTGCGGTCGAGGTAGGGGAGGAACAGCGCGACGAGGAAGAAGAGGACCGGCACGATCACGCCCATAAGCGTGGCATTGCCGAGCTTAAGCAGGCCCTGCACCCACAGGAAGTACCACGGCGCGGCGATGCCCGCGGGCGTGGTGAGCGGGTCCGCGTGCGACTCCAGCGGCGCGCCGCGGTAGATGCCGAACGCGATCACGCCGAGCAGGATGACGGCGACAATCGAGATGAAGACAATCTCGTCCGAGAGCACGTCGGGGATGGTGTACCGGCGGCGCTCCACCGGCACGCGCTTTGCGGTGTCGCGGCCGACCTCTTCCTCGGCTGAAGGCAGCGAAATACCGGCGCGCACCACCTTGAAGTAATGCACCGCAAAGAAGACCGCTGCGATGAGCGGGACGAGCAGCACGTGGAGCAGGTAGAAGCGGAGCAGCGTGTCCCCGCTGACCTCCGGCCCGCCCAGGAAGATGCTCTTGAGCCATGCGCCGAGCGCAGCGGGCGGAATCTTGTCTGCCAGGCTCGTGCCGATGGTCACGGCCCAATAAGCCAACTGGTCCCACGGCAGCAGGTAGCCGCTGAAGCTGAGAAAGAGGACGAGGGCCAGCAACGCGACGCCCGTGGCCCAGGTGAAGCGCCGCGGGTCCTTGTACGAGCCGGTCAGGAACGTGCGGGCAAGGTGGAGAAGCGCGACGACGACGAGCCCTTCCGCGGCGAGGCGGTGCAGGTCGCGGATCAACTGGCCGAACGGCACCGCGCTGATGATGCGGACCATGTCGCCGTACGCGCGGTCGGGCGACGGCGTGTAATAGAACATCAGCAGCACGCCCGTCAGCGCCTCGACAACCAGCAGCACGGTGGCGAGCAGCCCGAGGCGGAAGGTGTGGGTGAACCGCGTGGCTGCCTCGTGGTAGTAGCGCGGCTTGATGTGGAACCAGAAGGAGCGCGTGTGGACTGACAGGCGGGGATCAGGGCGGCGCAGAGGCTCGCCGCGCAGGAGCGCGCGCAGGTCCGCAATCGTCAGCCCGGCGGTCAGCCGGGTGACAACCTCGTCCAGCACTCGCCCCGCGCGCCCTGCCACCTGCGTCCCTACCTTGCCGGGTCGATCTTGTCGAACGCCCATTTCCCGCTCGACTCGTCGAGCCGGTAGGTCAGCAGGTCCTCCATACGCCGGCTGGCGACCTGCAGGCTGAAGTTGAAGTCCGTCATATTCAGCTTCATCTCCCCCGCGTCCCCAAAGCGGATGCGCCGCGCGGTGCGCCGTCCGCCCAGCGTATGCGAGGCGTAGTTGAACTCGCTTTGCGGCTGCCCGGCGAACTTGCCCTCCCCGTCGAGCGGGACCGAACGCACCTCGGGCGAGCGCGCGAGGCCGAAGAAGAGCCGCTTGCCCGCAGGCGTGTTATAGACGGCCGCGCCCATCGCGTCGACACCCTCGATCTGGGAGACAATATTGCCCGTCGCAAGGTCAATCTGGAAGATGCGCCCGACCTCCTGCCCTGCCGTCGAACCCGCGAGCGACGTGGCATACAGGCTGCCGGTCTCGCAGTCATATGCGAGGCCGACGACGCCGAACGGGCTGCCGCCGCCGGGCGGCTGCGCGGGGGGCAGCTCGACGAACAAGCGCATGGCCTCGTCATCGCTGCCGATCCGATAGACGCGGTTTTGCAGCTCCGGCGGGTTGTCGACGAGGCTGACGAGCGGCACGGGCGCGACATAGATGTCGCCCTGGCGGTCGGTGACAAACGGGCCGAGGAACCCGGCGTCGTCCCAACTCTCGTGCCGGTAGATGCTACCCTGCCCGTCGTTGCCCTTGGGGTCGATGATCGCGAGGCCCTTGACATTGGTGAGCGCGGTGGTGAGCGCCGCCTCGTCGCTCAAGCCGAGGCTGTCCTGGAAGCGCGGACCGGCGCGGCAGCCGTCGACCGGGCCAACGCGGCCGGGGGTCGGCGCGGCGACCGCAGCCGCAGGGGGCTGTGGGGGTCCGCCCGAAGTGAGCGAGAAAGCAAGCCCGAGCCCGACGACGATGAGCAGCGCGAGCGTCACCAGGGTCGGGATGAGCCACGGGCGAGAGGGTTCCGTCGGAGTTATGGGCGCGGCCGGCGCCGCCGCTGGCGGCGCCGGCCGCGCCCCGCTCGCCGCAGATTTGCTTCCGGCTCGACCGCGCTTGCTCACCTGTCCTCCAACACCGCTGCGCTCATTTGGTTGGCACGAACATCGGCCCGAATGCGCAGGGATAGGCGTTATGCCGCACGAGGCCGTTCTCCACCTCGCTGCTCGTCCAACAGTACTCCCCGCCCGGCGTGTCGTCGTTCTTCAGCCGCGGCACATACCAGAGCACGAGCTTGCTCTCCCCGATCGGCTCAGGGGGCGCCATAAAGCGTTCGGGGCCTTGCTGATAGTCGGTGTTGCAGCAGGGGCCAATCGTGATCATATCCGCGTCGCCCTCTTCCGGCTTACGCAGCGTCGCATACACGAAAGCATTGTCGCCGCGCGGCCCGTCGGGCAGTTGGCCGGTGTTCGGCTGCATCAGGTAGCCCGATCCGTCGCCGCCGAGGATGCGCAGCTGGTAGCCCTCCGGCGTGAGCGGCATCTGCTCCGACTGCTGCACCCACTTCTCCTGCTCCCAGTCGACCCACTCGCCGCCGTCCCACTCGGAAATCGTCGCCTTGTCGCCCTGCGCGCCCGGGTTGAGCGCCATGCGGACGACGGGATGGTACGTCCCGTTGTTGCCGCAGCCGCGCCCCAGGTTGAGCGCGCCCACGCGGAAGCGGCCGTCGTTGTAAAACTCGTAACGCTGGACGTAGCGGTAGTTGCACGAGAGCGGCCACAACTCGCTGCGGAAGTCCTGGAGCAGGGAGAAGCCGACCACCTCGCCGTCTTCGACGATGTCTTCGACATAGGGGCCGTTGAAGGCGACGACCGACGCGGTGCTGAAGAGCGGACAGCCGGTCGCGTCGCTGTAGCCGAAGCCTTCCGGCCCGGAGTAGCTCACGTGCCAGTCGACCAGCTTCGCGCTGTCGAGCACCGGCGCGCCGTCAAACGTCACGTCGCGAATTTCCAGCCCGTCCGAGGGCGTGATGGCGTACTCCATCTCCCAGCCGTCGCGGCTGAGCGAACGCAGCTTCTCGCAGTAGTTCGCCATGACCACCGCGTCCTGCAGGCTCTGCTCGGTGACCGGCTGGCCCTCGCCTGCGCCCGTGTCGGTCCAGCGCGTGCCGACGAGGCGGCCCTCGGTCAGGTCGACGATGGCCCACAACGCGCGGCCCTGGTCGCGCAGCAGGAAGGTGGGCCCCACGCACAGGCGCCGCGAGCGCTCGCACTGGCTGTTGTTGAGCGCGGTCTTGACGCCCGGCATGCCCGCCAGCCCCGCGCCCGGCTTAAATCCAAGCTCCTCCGCCACCTCGGGCGAGTTGATGGCAATCTGCGCGGCGAGATCGGCCAGGTACGGCGGCAGTTCCGGCTGCACGTCGGGGTTATACGTCACTTCGACCAGCGACCGGTCTGCGATGTTTACCAGCGCGACGGTGGTGGCGTTGGCCGCGTAGTTGTACATCTCGACGCGATAGCACGCGTCGCGGCCGCACTTCGGCTCGGTCGCATCGGTCAGGTCCGCCGGCAGCGCGGGCCGCACAATCATGATCTCGCTGCGCACCGGCTGGCCCGTGCCGGGGTCGCGCGCGAGCGCCTGGACTTGCGGGTCTGCGACGGCAAGCGCCTGCGCGGCCTGCTGCCGTTCGTCGAGCCCGCTGTCAAGCGTAAGGATGGGCTGGTCGCTGGCGAGCGCGGCGGCAAACCGCGCCTCGCGCTCAGCGAGCGCGGGAACAGCCCTCAGCAACTCCTCGCGCGGCTGCGGTTGGGCAAGGCGACCGGGGTCCTGCGTGCCCGACGGCGTGACGACGACCACGACGGGCGCGGTGGGCGTCGGGGCGGGCGTAGGCGCGGGCCGCTGGGAGCAAGCCGCGAGCAGCAGCAATAGCGCCGCAGTCGCCGGGAGGCGGGCCCAGCGCGCCAAACGGTTCAAGGTCATTGGGTTGCCTTTCCGGGGCCAAAGCGAGCGATCAGCTGCAGGCCGTCGGGATCGGGTTCATCTGCTTCGGGCAGCCACCGCGCAAGACAGGCCGGGTCTTTCACGCAGGGATCGGTGAGCGCGCGAAGAAAGGCGATCAACTCATCCACCTGCCGGTCGCTGAGTTTTACGTCCTGCAGCGTCGTGCGGTCGCTGCGGCGGTCCTCTTCGAGCTTCGCCAGCGCCTTTGCGGTGTACTCTGCGGTGCGCGCGGTCTGCGCGGGCGGGATCAGTTGCGCGGGGTCATAAGCTGCGACTGCCGCGGCGGGATCGAGGTGATGGCGCACGATGCCTTCGAGCGTGTCATACGCGCCGTTATGGCCGTAGGGCCCGGTCACTTCCACGTTAAGCAAGGTCGGCGTGCGGAAGCTGTACCGCTGTGTTTCGTCGAACGTAGCATACCATCGCCCGAAGTCCTCGGTCTGAACCGCGGGGTCATCGAAATATGGATCGTCGCGCTTGCCGGGTCCCACCTGCGGCACGGCGAGTGTGTAGAACTGCTCGTCGGTGAAGAAGTCGCCGCTGTGGCAGGTGGCGCAGCCCGCGCCGCCCTCTGCCGGCTCGCGGAAGAAGAGCAGCGCGCCGCGCTTTGCTGCGTCGCTGATGGCTGCATCGTCGCCCTCGACGTACCTCCGCCAGGGCGTGTCGACGAACACCTGCGACCGCTCGTATGCCCCCAGCGCCTGCGCGATGCGCTCGTCGGTAATCAACGCCTCGACCTGGTCCGCGCGGCCGAAGACGCGCTCGAACTCCGCCGGCCACTGCGAATCGGGGAGATCGCCCTGTCCCATGCCATAACCGCCCAGCCGGGCGCACAGGGCCGCGCGAATCGTCCGGTGGGGCTTGTGCGTGGCGAACGAATAGCCAAGCATTTCGGCGGGCGAGGTGACAGGGAAACGGCTCTGCGCGTCGACCAGGTTCTCACCCGCGAGGGGATCGGCCAGGCCCGGCAGCGTATCCGGCGTGCGCATGCCTGCCGGACCCGCGCCGTTTGCGCCGGGGAGCTTGTCGAGGCTCTCCAACCGGCCGTCATGGAACATCACCTGGTCCCACATGGCGATGTTGAAGGTGGTGGGCGCGTTGCGCGGCACGTTGGGCGCGACATCCGGGTGGCCGCGGCCCGGGCCGAGCAAATCCGGGTCGCTCGCGCCGACGCCGATGGAGAGGGACAGGTTGTCGCCGCCGCCGAGAAGCGGATGGTGGCACGTCGCGCACGCAACGTCATTGTCGCCGGAAAGCGCTTTGGTGAAGAAGAGCTTCTTGCCCAGTTGCGCGAGCGGCTCGTCGATGGAGGGCAGTTCACGGCCGCGGCTCGGATCGCCCGTTAATCCCTCCGCGGCGACGATGGCGCGCAGGTCGCGATCCACCTGGCGCTCGCGGAGCGCAAAGGCAGCCCAGATTGCGGCTGCGGCCAGGGAGACGAGGACGAGCGCAAGCGCCAGCGTCCGGAGGCGCAAGGGAAACATGGGATGCAACGCACGACCCCTCATGCCGGCGGACCCGAGATGCGCGCCGCGGTGTCGATCACCAGCGCGACATCAGGCGACTGCGCTGCGGCGCCGAGAGGCAGCGGCCCGCCCGCTGCATCGGTCTGCGCGAGCACCGCGCCGGTGGCGGCTTGCAGCGTGATCGGGAAGCGGTCAAGGCCGCGTGTTGCCGGCCCCTCCAGATGGCGGCCATCCTCCGCGAAACGCGAGCCGTGGCACGGACACACGAACTGGCGCGTCGCCCCGTCCCACTCGCACAGGCACTCGAGGTGCGTGCAGGCCTTTCGCAAGCTCAACGCGCCCGCCGGCGTGTTGACCAGCCAGAAGCGGCCCACCGGCTCGTTGAGCGGAGCGCCACCCACGGGCGGCAGAGCGGCGAGCGGCACGGTAAACGACCCGCCGGGTTCGCCAGATGCCGGCTGCGGACGCGCAAACAACTGGCTCAACCACGCTCCCGCGCCCACAACGGCAGCGAGAGAGGCCAGCCAGGCGTAGCCCAAGGCTTCGCGTCGCGTCAAACGCTTCGCGTTGCGGTTGGCAGGGGATTCGACAATGGACATCAGGCTGCTCTCGGGAGGGCGTCGGAGGTCACAGTCGCCCTGCCGTCGATTATATGCGAGAGGAATCTTCGCCGCAAAAGAGATAACGGAAGGGTGATGCGCCGCCCGCAGCGGAAGCTGTGGGCGGCGCACAGTCTCATTTTGGATCGCCAAGCTCGCCGAGCGGATCGGGGATGCCGAGCGGACTGCCCGCCCGCGCCTCCAGCTCCGCTTCATATACAACCGCAGGCGCCTCGTAGATTTGCCTGCTGTCCTCAGGAATGTCCATTATTGCACTTCCTATCGGCCGGGGCGCGGTGGTCGCCGCGCCCCGGCGCTCTCTCAGCGCTGCAGCCAGCTTCGCAGCAGGTCGAGCAGACGCTCGCCGAACGTCTGCGGCGCAGCCTGAAGCCCGCGCAAGTCCACGGACGTGGGCGACGTGGTGAAGCCGAAGTCGACCGTCATGTAGGAGCTCGCGTCCGTGTAGCCCAGCGGATCATCCGTGTCATCGGTCGTCTGGCCGTTCAAAGCCACCGTGATGACGCCACTGACCGTTTCGTTGGGCTTCTGCCCGGTCCCGCCATCGTCGCCGTTCGGCAGCGCATGGTCGCCGAAGTCGGGGTCAGTGGTGGCGCCGGTGCTGCTGGCCGTCCCGCACGACGGCGGCACGGTGCTCGAGACGACGGCGACGTAGTACTGCCCGGACGGCACGCCGGCGAACAGGTAGAACCCGCCGCTTACCGTGACCAGCTCGCGGAGAAGCACGTCGTCGCCGGTGTACGGCGTATTGTCACCGCCGAGGCCGTACAGACGTACTGTAACGCCCGCCTGGCCCGGCTCGCCGGAGTCGCGAATCGCGTTGTTGTTAAGGTCGCACCAGATCAGGTTGCCGATCGCCACATCGGGGATAGGCACCAGGCCCGCGTCGATCGTGTTGTTCGACTCGCCCGGGGTCACCGTCACTGTCGGCGTGCGGCCAGTCGTCACGCTGGCGTCGCTGTCCGTCGCGTCCGCGCCCTGGTCCGGCTGCGTGAAGCTGTTGCCGGCCGGCGGGACGAACTCGACGATGTAGGTTCCGGGCGGCAGGCCGGGGAACTCGTACTTGCCGTCGCCGCCGGTCACGTCCGTGATCGGCGTGTTGTTGGCATCGAGCACCGGATTGCCGCTGCCGTCCAGCAGTTTCACGGTTACGCCGCTGACAGGCGCTTCGCCGCCATCCTGCTGGCCGTTTTGGTTCGCGTCGTTCCAGACGTAGTCGCCGATGCTCGCCAGCGCGTAGTCCTCCACCTCGCCGCTGGACGCCGCGCCCAGGGGCGTGTCTGCGCCCTGGCCGCAGGCCTGCGTGAAGCGGAAGCGGCTGTACACGATGCCCGTCGTGTTGGGAACGGGGTTGATGGTGATGTTGTTCGCGCCGGAAACTACCGCCAGGTTCGTGGCGATTTGTTCGCCGGCCACGTCGCCGAGCTGGCCGTTGCCGTTCCAGTCGACCCAGGCGTTGAGACACCCGGCCACGCTGGCCGTCACCTGAATCCGGCCCTGGAAGGTAGGCACGAGCGGCGTCTGGAAGACGACGCCGTCCTCATCGTCCGGCGCGCCGGCGTTGTCGTCGCCGGTGGCTGCGGTGTTCGGCTGCCCATTCGCTTCGCTGTCCACCGCCGCGCCCAACTGCGCGCCCGTGACGATGGCGTGACGCGGGCCGTTGTTGGCCAGCACCGTCTGATAGTCAGCCGGCCCCACCTGGGAGGTGGTGTCGGGCAGATCGCCAAAGTCGAGCAGCTGCGTGATCGTGACCTTGAAGTCCTCGATCTCGCCGGAGCTGGCCGGGCCGGTGGGGTTGGCGACTTCGGCCACGTCGTAGGCAATACGGCAGCGGATGTAGCTGTCGCCCGCGACCGGTGCGCCGAAGCCGGAGAAGTTCACCGTGTAGTTCGCCGAGCCGCTGCTGGCGGGGATGTCGACGTTCGCGGACTTCTCGCCTGCGCCGAGGAAGCTGCCATCACGGTTGAAGTCGATCCAGCAGGCGAGTTTGGCGGCAGTGCCCGTGGTGTTCGTCGCGCGCACCGTCATCTGGAGGCTGGTCGTCGTCGTCGTGATCGTCGGCAGGGTCACGCCGTCCTCGTCGTCGGGCGTGCCCGTTGTGTCGTCCGCGTCCGCGTTGACGTTCTGGAGCGTGCCATTGTCCTTGTCGGGCGCGGTGTTGCCGAGGTTCAGGCCCGCGGTGATCAGGTGGTTCGGGCCGCCGTCCGCCACGGTGGTGTTATAGTTGCCGACGCCCGTGCCGAGCCCGGCATCGGGCGCATCGCCGAAGTCGCGGTTCTGCCCGGTGATGGTCACCATGTAGTCTTCGACTTCGCCGTTCGGCGCCTGGCCGGTCGGGGTTAGCCCCGACTGCGTGCTGCAGCGGAAGCGCGCGCCGGTCGACGCCTCGGTCACCGCAACCGGAATGTTGAAGTTGACCGTGCGCACTGCGCCGCCGACCATCTGGACGTTGCTCGCGATCTGTTCGCCGGCGTCGGTCAGGAGACCGTTGCCGTTGAAGTCGATCCAGGCGTTCAGGAAGCAGACGTTCGAGCCGTTCTGGAAAGCGGTCATGTCGACGCTTGCGGTCGCGGGCTGGCCCACCGTGAGCGTGCCGAAGGTCACGCCGTCCTCGTCGTCGTTGCCAGTGGCGCAGGCGCCGAGCCGCGGGGTGGTCGCGTTCGTATCGTCAAGGGTCGCGTTGGCGTCCGGCTGGCCGTTCGCCTCCGCATCGACGCACTTGCCGAGGTAGGCCACGCCGGAGAGCGCATGCGCCGCGCCGTTGTTGGCCGAGAGGGTCGGGTAGGCCGGATCAGGCAGGTCGCCCCAGTCCACGGCGGTGGCCGTGATCGTGACTGAGTA
The DNA here is from genome assembly GCA_025454635.1 of Anaerolineae bacterium. GTDB lineage: Bacteria > Chloroflexota > Anaerolineae > CG2-30-64-16 > CG2-30-64-16 > JALOOB01. Next base: position 2,634 of record JALOOB010000035.1, on the reverse strand, counting down.
GTCTTCGACCTCGCCGTCGGTTGCGACGCCGGTGGGCTTAAGGTTCTGGACGGTCGAGCACCGGAAGCGGGCGTAGGTTGTGCCGCCGACCGCGCCGGCAGGCACCGTCACGTTCAGGTTGTTCACGCCGGTCGCAAGCGAGGCGTTCGTCGCCACCTGTTCGCCCGTGTCGTTCCAGTCGCCATCGGCGTTGAAGTCGATCCAGCCATTCAATGCGCAAGCCGCGGCCGACGCATTGCGGGTGACCTGGATCTGCGCCGTTTGGCCGGCCAGCAGCGTCGGGATGGTCACGCCATCCTCGTCGTCGTTGCCCGCGCAGGTCCCGTAGCCGGGGGGCACGGCGCCCACACCAGTATCGTCGCCGGTGGCGCCGGTGTTCGGCTGGCCGTTCGTCTCCGCATCGACGCATGCGCCCAGCCACGTGCTGTTTGCGATGAGGTGGTGCGCGCCGTTGCTCAGGCCGAGCGTCGGGTAGTTGCCGGCGCCCGCGCCGGTGTCAGGCGCATCGCCCCAGTCGTTCGCAGCAGAGCCGGCGTTGACATTGAGCGCGTAGTCCTCGACTTCGCCGTCCGCGGCCGCGCCGGTCGCGCCCAGCCCGCCCGTCGTGTTGCAGCGGAAGCGCGCGTAGGTGGTGGCCTGCGTTGCCGAGTTGGGCGGAGTGACCGGTACGGAGTTCGCTCCGACACCCATCGGCGTATTTGCGGCGATCTGCTCGCCTGCGTCCGCCCAGTCGCCGTCGCCGTTCCAGTCAACCCAGGCGTTGAGCTGGCACGCGGCCTGACTGACGTTGATCGTGAGGTTCGACTGCACGCCTTCGGTGAGGGTCGGGATCGTGACCCCGTCCTCGTCATCGTTGTTCGAGCATGTGCCGAACACGGGGGAGCCCAGCGCGGTGTCGTCGCCGGTCGCGCCGGCAGCCGGCTGGCCGTTGGTCTCCGCGTCGACGCATGCGCCCAGGCGCGGGCCGTTCCCGCCGAGCAGGTGGCTGGCGCCGCCGTTTGCCGAGAGGGTCGGGAAGGTCGGATCGATGGCGTCGCCGTAGTCCAGGTTGCCGGTCTGCTGGATCGTCACCTGGTAGTCTTCGACTTCGCCGTTCGCCGCCACGCCCGTGGGCGACAGCCCCTGCGTCGTCGAGCAGCGGAAGCGCGCGTAGGTGGGGCTCGTCGTGACAGCCGTGGGCACGTTGAAGTTGACCGGCACGGACGCGCCGCCGTTCAGCGCCAGGTTCGTAGCGATTTGTTCGCCAGAATCGAGCCAACTGCCGTTGCCGTTGAAGTCGATCCAGGCGTTCAGATAGCACACAGGCGTACCGGTCAGCCCGGCCATGTTGACCGTGGCAACCGCGGGCTGCCCCGCGGCCAGCGCCCCGAAGGTGACGCCGTCCTCGTCGTCAGACGTGGCCAGGTCGTCGCCCGTGGCGCCTGTGTTGGGCTGGCCGTTCTGCTCGCTGTCGACCGTCGCGCCCATGCGTATGCCGCTGACGATGATGTGGCTTGCGCCGGTCGGGGCAAGGGTCGGATAGGGCGGCGCAGGCGCGTCGCCGTAGTCGCGTTCAGGCGCGAAACCGATATCAAGCCCGTGGTTGTTCGCGCCGGGCCCTCCGGTCAGCACTGCGACTTGCGCCGAGGTCACGGAGCCTCCGCTGACGACCTGAAGCGCATCCGAGTCGCGGATGTCTTTCAGAGGCGCGTTGGAGGTGTCGCCCTCAGCGTTCGGCACGGTTGGCGCCTTGAGTGTGGTGCCTCCGCAGGCGTTGTTGAGCGCAGTCGCATTGGCGCCGGTGGTCGCGATGCTGATGGTGCAGTTCGCCCCGCGCGGAATGCTGGTGCTGGTGGTGTTGCTGCTGCTATTCCAGTTCGTATCCGTGAAGAGGTACGTGCCTGAGCCGAGGCCCGAGCCGCCGGTCGTGACTTCCGCGTACTCGCTGCCGCAGGTCAGCCGCACGACGACGCCGGTCGCGCCAGCCTCGCCCGGATCCTGGATGCCGTTATACGCGCCCACACCGCCCGTGCCCGTATCGCACCAGACGCGGTTGCCGATTTCGAGCGGCGCGGAGTCGAGCAGCGCCTCGACGTCGCCCAGGCCATTGGCCTTGCCGAAGAAGCCTGCCGCATTGCCGTAGAGCGCAGTATGGCGCAGCGCAATGCCCACTTCGTTGTTACCGAAGCCCGTGCCGACCCGGTCGGGATTTCGGAGGCCGGGCGCCGGATCGTTGACGCTCGGATGATCGACCACGCTGCTGAAGCGGGCAATGCCGCCGTCGCCCGAGTCCAACTGATCGGCCTGGGTGACGGCAATGTCCGGCGCGCCCGACCGCTGGAAGAGGCCGCCCTTGAGCGTCTCTTCGTGGCCGCTGTAGCCGTCGTTGTTCGCCGTATTGTTTCTGTTGGCCCAGTCCCGGTAGGCCCAGGTCGATTTCATGGCCGCATCGGGGTTCCGGCTGCCGGGACCGGAGTCGTCCCAGTAGAACTCGCCCGCTCCGGTGCTCCCGTTGTTGGGGAGTCCGGTAAGCGTTCCAGGCCCCTGGCCCCGGTTCTGGCCGTTGATCGCCGTGAGGCTTCCGCAGGCGCCGTTGGACTCCAGCGCCCAGGGCGTGCCGCATGCGCGCACGAGATCGCCGAAGCCGGCGCCATC
>JALOOB010000279.1 GCA_025454635.1 Anaerolineae bacterium | reverse complement strand
AGACCACGCGCGTGAACAGATCGCGGCCGAGGTGATCCACGCCAAGGATGTGCATGCGGCCGTCCGCGCTGACCGTGCCCGGAGGCGCAGGCCGCGCGGGCGAGGAAACGTCGATCGCGTCACGCGGGAAGGTCGTGATCACCGGCGCCAGCAGGGAGGCGACGAAAATAATCAGGAGCAGGATGGACGAAACGACGGCAAGCTTGTGGCGGCGGAACCGTCGAAATACAACTTTGAGTTGGCTCTCGGTCGTCGCGTCTTCCGCCCGGTTGCTCGGCCCGATCGTTCTGGCTGATGCTGTCATGGCATGTCTCCTTTACGTCCGGACCTTACGAGAACTTGATGCGCGGGTCGACGATTACGAGAACTTGATGCGCGGGTCGACGACGGTGTAGAGGATGTCGCCGATCAGCGTGGCGATCACGGTCAGGAGGGCCGTGATAAAGATGAAGGCGAGCGCGACATTCCAGTCGGACCGCTGGAGTGCGTCATAGTAGAGCCGGCCCATGCCGGGCCAGGCGAACACCGTCTCGGTGATGATGGCGCCGGCGAAGAGGCTGGGCAGCGCGAGCACGACGATGGTGACGAAGGGGATCAGGGCGTTGCGCAGCGCATGCTTGAGGATGACGACGCGCTCGAACAATCCCTTGGCGCGGGCGGTGCGGACGTAGTCCTGGCGCATGACTTCGAGCATGGAGGAGCGGACGAAGCGGCTCCAGGGCGCCATGTTGAAGAAGGTCAGGACGGCGACGGGCATCAGCAGGTGCAGCGCGCGGTCGGCTGCGGTGCCGGGCTGCACTTTGGGGAGCCAGCTGGCGATCTCATAGGGGCGCACGGCTTCGCGCAACCCCGGCGGCAGGCGCGGGATCCAGGGCACCTGGTCGACGAGGAAGACCGGGAAGACGGAGAAGAAGAGGATCAGCAGCAAGGCGAAGAAGAAGGTCGGCATGGCCGAGCCGATGAACGACACGGTGGTGAAGAAGTAGTCGAACTTGGAGTACTGCTTGACCGCGCTGTAGATGCCGATCGGCACGCCGAGCAGCAGGGAGAGGGTGAGCGAAATCGCCATCAGTTCGAGCGTCGGGACCAGCCGGCTCTTGAGCAGGTCGCTCACCGGCCGCGCGCGCAGGATGACGGTCGATTGGCCGAAGTCGCCGCGCAGGATGCCGTCGGAGCTCGCGAGCGGGGGATGCAGTTCGGGCAGTTCGCTCAGGTAGACATAGTCGTCGCAGCCGACGACGCGCGGCTGCAGGCCGCTGCTGTCCGCATCATACTGCGGCAGGTAGCAGCCGACGGGCGTATCCTTGAACAGCTCGTTCCCGCCGATGACGATCGGGCCTTGCGGCACGCCGATCAGCCAGCGTGAGAAGCGGATCGGCCAGTAGAGGTCCAACTCGTACTGCGCGCGCAGGCGCGCGAGGTCCTCGCGGGTGATGCGGCGTTGCTGCTGCTGGATGCCGGCCAGCGGTCCACCCGGCGAAATGTTAAAGAGGAAGTATACGAAAACCGCCGCCAGCAAGATGACGAGCACCATCTGGAATACGCGGCGGATAAGATAATTAGTCATACTGGTTCCTCGAGTGTGAGTTGCTCACCCGTGAGCCGCCGTGGCTCGCTGTTTCGCATTCCCAATTCAGAGTACAGGACGGGCGGGCGCAGACGTTCGTCTTGCGGCCCGCCCGTGAGTTGTCATTTCCCAGGAACCTGGTCTCTTGGAAAGACCAGGTTCCTTCACATCACGCTGTTTACTTGGTAAACAGGTTGAAGTCCACGTGCTCCCAGGTCGGGCTCGCGATGGTCTCGACGACCAGCTTGCCTTCCTTCTCCGCGTCGAGGACCGTCTGGACCTCGGCGCCCGCGCCCAGGGTCGCCTTCTCGAGGTAATCCACATCGCCGCCCAGCAGCGCCGCGACTGCGGTCTGGCTGTCGGGGAAGAACTGGATCACGACGCGGGCCAGCTTTGCCTTCGGCTCAAAGTACTCGTTGCGCACGAAGGTCATGCTCTCGCCCTTGTTCCAGGACTCAAGGACGAACGGCGCCATCGACAGCGGCTGTTCCGCGATCTCCGGCAGGGTCGCCCATTCGGCCGCCGGCACGTCGGCCAGCTTGCGGCCGTCGGCCAGCACCTGGTGGCTCGGGTAGATGTGGAACTGCGAGCCGAAGTACAGCGAGTACTGCGAGCCGGGCAGCCACTTGATGGTGTATTCCAGGGCATCCGTCGCCGTGCCAGGGGTCACTTCCGCGATCTGGTCACAGACCTCGAACGAGGTGCTGCCGGATTCCTTGTCGCAGTCGATCTTGTGGCCAAGCAGCAGGTCATCCACGGAGCCCGGCGTGCCGTCGCTCCAGGTGAACGGCTTGAAGCGGTAGGTCGACGTCAGCTGCTTCATCGTCACCGGGGTCGTGCCGTCGAACTCGACTTCCTCGCCCTCGGAGTTGAAGACCTTGACGCCCGCGGCCAGCTCGACCGGCTCGCCTTCGGCGGAGTAAACCATGTCGCCGGCCTTGACCTCGACGTCCTCGTTCTTCGAGAGGCCGTTTTCGATCGTGCTCAGCGGGTCCTGGATGCCCGGCTGGTAGTCATAGTCGAACTGGGTGTTGACGTTCGCGACGCCCAGGTAGTAGGCCTGGCGGGAAGCCGCAGCCGATTCGACGAGGTCGAACATAGACGCCGGCTCCTGCGAGAAGCCGATCACGACGGTGTCGCCGCCATCGGCCATCGACCAGTCCTTGGCGCTGACGATCGCGTACTCGGTCGCAGAGGTGCGGATGCCCTCCAGGTTAGGATTCCAGGCTTCTGCCTCGAGGCGCTGGAACACCGGCAGCGAGACCATGTCCTTGCTGAATTCCTTCTGGACAGTGTCGTACGCCGCGATGCGCGCTTCGCGGTCCAGCGTGTTGTTGGCCTGCACGATCGCCTTCGAAGCGACCTCGTTGCACCAACCCATGCTGTTCTGGCCTTCCCAGTTGTTGCTCGGGAGCGGGATCTGGTCGCAGGCGTAGAGCGTGCGGCCCTTCGGATCGGTCTCGCCGACCCACGCGAAGGCGCCAAGCTCGAAGTCGCGGCGGGCCAGGCCCGTCGTGTCGCCGAACCACCAGGAGGACGGCACATGCTGACGGATCAGCTGGATGCCGCAATCAAGCAGGTTCTGTTCCATCACCGCGGCCCACGTCTGGCGGAACTGCGCCGTCGTGGTCGTGAACTTCAGAGCGAGGACGTCGCCGGCCTCGTTCGTGCGGTACTGGTCGCCCTCAGCAAGCTTCCAACCGGCCTCGTCCAGCAGCGCGCCGCCCTTCTCCACCGAATACTCGTAGTCGGTGTAGGGGCCCTTGTACGCCCAGTGGGTCTTCGGCAGGAACGTGTCCATACGGAGCTGCGCCTTCTCCTCGTCCGAAATGAACGGGTAGACCGACGCAATCAGCTCGTCGCGGTTCGTGCAGTGCGCAATGGCCTGCCGGACGCGGACGTCGCTCAGGATCGGGTGGGGCGTGGTGTAGTCCTCGACGGCCTTTTCCACAACCTTCTCGACTTCCTGGGTCACGACCTTCTCGACTTCGACCTGCTTCTCGACGACCTGCGTCTCGACGACCTTGACTTCTTCCTTCACGACCGAAGTCACGACCTTCTCGACGACCTGGGCCTCGGGCGCAGGGCAGGCGGTCAGGATCATGCTGACGATCACGAGGACGGCCAGCAAGGCTGACAGCTTCTTCACCGACATTTTCTCCTCCTGAGAGAACAGTAATTAGGTAGAGAACATGAAGTGCCGATACCGCACCGGCCCTGTCCGGACATAGCCAGAGCCGACGGGTCCGCAACGAAGATGGAACGACGCCTGAACTCTCTTCCGGCGTCGGCGGGAAGGATACCTCAAAATACCGGCTCTGTCAAATTATTATTTCGGTTCGCATTCCTGATAGAAATTCTTTGACTATTGATGAGAAATAGAGGAGAAGCATCAATATACGGAGAATGAAAGCAAAAATCCATTGCAACATTGTCAACAAATGACGTAAGATTCGATTGCGGATTCTAGCACTTACGCCATCGGCGCAACCAAATAGCAAGCGTAGGGTGTGGAAGCATCCTGAATAAAGCCGACCCACAGGGTCGCAGCGCAGTCGAAGGACGCCTGCGCACCCATCTGGCGCATCCTGAGCGGAGCCTGACCTGCGGGTCGCAGCGCAGTCGAAGGACGCCTGCGCACCCATCTGGCGCATCCTGAGCGGAGCCCGACCCGCCAGGGTGTCTGCGCAGTCAAAGGACGCCGCCACCAACAAGACCACCGCGGTCGCATTCAATCCTCCCCCAAAGAAACGCAAAAACCCTCCGGTCCGCGCAAACCGGAGGGGTGCGCTCCGCTCAGGCCAGTGGGTAAGCCTTAACTCTCCATCAGCCTCGCCACGCGCGGCCGGCCCGCCGCGGTGAAGCGCAGCGTGCTGCCGAGGAACAAATCCTGCCCCAGCGCGCCGTCCAGCGGGACGCGCAGGTCCTCGCGCTCCCAACTGAGCTCCACGTGCTCTGCGCCCGCCTCCTGCGCCAGCGCGGTCAGATGCTCCGCCATCGTCTGCTCGGAGTGCCTGACCGCCGCTTCAACTTCCCCAAAGTCCGCCGGACCCTGCGGCAGCCCGTGCGCGCGCACGTGTCCCTCCCCGCCGATCGGGTTAACGATCACCGTCGCGCGCTGAATGATGCTGCCCGACACCGCGCCGACCGCATTCGCCACGTCGGAGTGCTCGGGAATCACCAGTTCGGTGTGAAGGATGCCCGCCGCGCGCGGCAAGTAAGCCCCAACCGGCGCGCCGATCGCCACCAGCGGACGCCGCAAGGTCAGCGCGCACCCCAGGTCCTGATCCGGCGCGCTTTCGAGCGCGCGGCGCAGCAGCGCCTGTCCGATCTGTTCCCGCTCCCAGTCCGGCCGGCCGACCTCGTCCTCCAGCACCTTGTTGATAACCTCCGTCGCCACGCGCTCAGAGAAGCGCGCGACGACCAACTCGCAGAAGGCTTCCGCGCTCATGCCCGCCCGCCGCGCCAGCGCATTCGCGGCCAGCCGCGCCGCCTCAGCGTTCCACCGGTCAAACCGCCCCAGCGCGTGCAGGGCATCGGTCGGCGTGAAAGCCGTCCGCTCCACCAGCGCGACGTCTTGCGCGGGCTCCCGCGCAACGCGGTCCAGCAGCTCCTGCTCCGCCGGGTGCAGCGCGCCTTTCGGGCGCCGGCCAAGCGTCAGGAACTCCAGCAGCCCGTCGTCCCAGCGCGCCGGCGCCGTTGCGGTGACTTCCCGCAGCGCGGCCAGCACCGCGGGATACTCGCTCGCCAGCAGGCAGAGCGGGATCGCGCGTTGCGGCCCGATGCGCAGCTCCCCCTCGCGGTCGATCCGCACAAGGCTGTCGCCGCCCAGCCCCGTCGTATGCACGTCGACCGCCTCGATCATCGTGCGCCAGCCCGCGACGCGCGCGCCGTCGACGTTCAGCGCGGGCCACCCGTCCCGCAGCGCTGCGATATCCGTCGTGGTCCCGCCCACGTCCACCGTCCAAACATCCCCGCGG
>JALOOB010000278.1 GCA_025454635.1 Anaerolineae bacterium | reverse complement strand
TCTTCAGACATCCCGGTTCGCCTCCTTGGTGAAAGGGCTGCCAGCAGGATTATACAGTGTTGTGACGCGCCCCGTCAAAGTTCAAATTGCCACAGCAGGAATTCCAAATGCAACCGGAGAGCGGAGTGTCCTGAGCGGAGACCGCTCCCGCAAGGAGCGTGGCGCAGTCGAAGGATGCTCAGATGGCGGCTGCATTTGGAATTGCTGTTGCCACAGAGGCGGCAGAGGAAACAGAGGTCTCTGCCCTCTCTATGTCCTCTGTGGCAAAGAAGATTTGCTACCGTTCAGGGACAAATATCAGCGCGCTCCAAGCCGGTACGGTGAAATCACGCCAGTGGCCCTTAATCCTCACGCGCTGGCCTGAGAGCGGATTGCGCCACCAGCCATCCAGCGGGAAACCAAGCCCGGTCTTCTGCGCGACATTGTCGAAGTTTGCGGCAACGACCACGACATCGTTCGCGTTGTCCCATCGCTTGTACCTGACGACCTTGAAGCGGGGGAAGTCGTCCCAGTAGAACTCGACAAAGTCGGAGCGAAGCGCCGGGTGCTCTCGGCGCAGTTGCAGCAACTGCCGCAAGAAGTGATGCTGCCGCCGGCCGCCTTCGGTCGCCAGCTTGGCCCAGTCGAGCGGTTGAAAGTCGATGGTGCGCGGGGTGTCCTCGCCGAACTCTTGCCCCGCAAGCACCATCGGCACGCCCGGCGAGGTGAGCAGAACGGCCAACCCGAGTCGCGCCTTCTGCAGCGCAAGTTCCCAGCGCGTCGGGAACTGCGACTCGCGCTTGCCCGGCTGGATGTGTTGACCCCAGAACTGGATTTCGTACTCGGGGCGCCGCTCGTCGTGGCTCACGACGTAATTGACGACCTGGTCTGCACGCGTGAAGCCTTGCTTCGCGAAGCCGCCTAGCACGGCGGGCATATCCTGTTTTTCCCACTCCCACGTCTGGAAGAGGCAATTCTCCAGCCCGTGATGGAACGCGCCGTTCCACACCGCGTCAACCTCGGTGTCGCGCACCAGTTTGGCCGCGGTCTTGAGGGGATTCGTGCCGTGAATCGGCCAATACTCGCCGATCAGGTAGCAATCGGGACAGGTCTCCCGCGCGGCGCGGGCAATTGGCGCAATGCCGGAAAACGGGTCAAACTCCGCCTTGTGCGGCTGGAACGGATCATACTCCACCCCGCCCAGCCAGTCGAAGCGGAAGCCGTCGACCTGGTATTCATCGATCCAAAAGCGCACGATGTCCCGCATGTAGTCGACTGTGTGCGGCGACGAATGCTCCCAGTCCAGGCCGCCCCACGCGTTCGCGTGGCTGTTGTGATGGTGATGGAAGAACGGGTTGAGGTCTTCCAGCATTTCGCCCTTCGGCCCGAACAGGGGCGGATACATCCGATAGTACGGGTGGTCGGGCCAGGCGTGGTTGAACACCATGTCGAGGATGACGGCGATACCCCGCTCATGCGCCGCGTCCACCAGCCGCTTGAACGCAGACGGGCGCCCGTACACCCATTTTGGCGCATGGTAGAAAACCGGGTTGTAACCCCACGAGCTGTCTCCCGGGAACTCCGTGATGGGCATCAGCTCAATCGCGTTGGCGCCGAGATCGCGGATGTGGTCGAGTTTCGCCTCCACCCCGGCGAACGTGCCGAACTGCGCGATGTTATCCCGTTTGCCGCCGTTGAAGTCGCGCACGCACAGCTCGTAGATGGCGAGATCGCGCAGTGGGGTCCTTCGCCAGCCCGCAACGCGCCACTCGTATGGCCGCTCGGGCGCGTAGAACCCCTTCGGCCCCGCGGCGTCCCATCGCACTTCCCGCGCATACGGGTCCGCCACCGTCACCTGCTTGCCGCTGCCGTCCAACGTTACGCAAAACCGGTAATGCGTCGGGCCACCGAGCCGCACCGTCGTCCAGAACAATCCCTTGCCGTCGGTCTCCATCGCGTTGGCGCGGCCGTCCCAGCCGTTAAAATCACCGACCAGGCTCACGGCGGGCTTGAAGGGCGCGGGCAGATAGAAAGTGACGAGGTGCGGGTCGTCGGGGTCAGCATGCGGACCACCCCGCGTTGCGGGAACTTGCGCGGGCGGGGCAGAGCGGCCGTGGCTTCCGCCGTTGCGGCCAAGGACAGCGACATCAGGTGGCGGCGTTGCCACAACAGGTTGCGCCACAGTGGGCTTCGATGAACTCAACAATCGGCCTCAATCAGCGAGATGGACGACGCAGTACTGGTAATGAAACCGTTTCCATCATTATAAGCGTTGCGCGCCAATTAGCAAGCCTCCGCCTGGAACAACCAGGAATTCCAAATGTAACTGGTTCGCAGGCATCCTGAGCGGAGCGAAGCGCAGGCGAAGGACGCCTGCGACGCCCGCATCCTTCGCCTGCGGCCCCTTGGGCCTCCGTTCAGGATGCTTGGATGACCACATTTGGAGTTCCTGCTGGAACAACGCAGACGCGCTCAAACTTAACGAACAACCGGGCCGTTTCGTTCAATCTTGCGCGAATTCTCGCTGTTTCGGCGCAGGCTTTGCCCCGCCCGGCAATCCGGCGTACAATCGTCGCAACGCCATCAAACGAGGACCCATGCGCCGCATCTGGCCGTTTACCTTCTACTTCCTCTACTTCGCCGCCCTGGCCGCGTTCCAACCGTACATCGTGCTCTACTGGCAGTCGGTCGGGCTGACCGGCCCGCAGATCGGCATCGTGTCGTTTACCGTCCCGCTGGTCATCATGCTGAGTTCGCCCCTGTGGACCGGACTCGCGGATGCCCGGCGCATTCATCGCCCGCTGCTGGCGATTGCAATCGTCGGATCAGCGGCGGCCGCAGGGTCGGTCCCGCTGGTCACGAGCTTCGGCCCCGCGCTCCTGATCTCCGCGCTCTTCGCCTTCTTCGTCGCGCCGATTGTCCCCATGTCCGACGGCGCGACGATGAGCAGCCTCGCGGCCGAAGGAAACCCCGGCATGTACGGCCGCGTCCGGCTCGGCGGCACATTCGGCTGGGCGCTCGCTGCGCCCTTCGTCGGCGCGCTGGTCGCAGCCACGCGCATCCCCCTCGCCTTCTGGACCTACGCTGCCCTGATGCTGGTGGCGGTTTTCGTCGGCCTGCAGCTCCGCTTCCCCCCGCAGACCGTCCGCGTGCGCGTGCTGCGCGGCATGCGCCAACTGGTCCGCCAGCGCGCATGGGTCTTCTTCCTGCTCATTGGCTTCGTCACGGGCACAGGCTTCACCGCGGTTAACACCTATCTCTTTCCTTACCTCAAGGAACTCGGCATCAACACCACCATCTCCGGCCTCGCGCTCACCATCTCCACCGTGTCCGAAATCCCGGTCCTCTTTTTCGCCAACCGCATCCTGAAGCGGCTCGGCGCGCGCGGGCTGCTCAACCTCTCCGTCGCGCTCACCGGCATCCGCCTGATCCTTTACGCGGTCTTCGCCACGCCCGTCGCCGTGCTGACCCTGCAACTGCTCAACGGGTTCACCTTCCCCGCGTTCTGGGTCGCCGGCGTGGCCTATGCGAACGAGAACGCGCCTGAAGGCATGGAGGCCAGCGCGCAGGGCCTCTTCAACGCGGTCGTGTCGGGCATCGGCTCAGCAGTCGGCGGTCTGCTCGGCGGGTTCCTCCTTGCTGCGGTGGGCGGGCGCGGGATGTTCCTGGTGTTCGGTGGAATCGTGCTCGGGGGGCTTGGGGTGCTCACTCTCGTGGAGCGCCTCACATCGCGCGCAGCGCCAGCAACCTGATCTGCCACGCGAAAACCTCCGAGGTCACCGGCAGTTCCGCTGCCGATAGTCTCGGAGGTTTCGTCTCCACTTGCGTTACGCGTCCGATCTAGCGCGTCACCTTCCCGCCCCCGCTCGTCGTCACGTCCACCCTCGCCGGCCCGTTCACCTTCAACTCCCCGCCACCCGACACGCTCCCCGACACGGTCCCCGCCGCGTTGATCTCGCTATCGCTGCCGCCGGTCACAACGACGGCCGCGTCGCTCACCGCAAACTCACCCAGCCGCACCGCGCCACCGCCAGAGTGATTTAGCACCAGCTTTTCGCCCTTCCCCTTGAGCGTCACGTCCGCGCCGCCCGAAGCGGTCACGGTCGTGTCGCCGCTCTCGATCTCCCCGGTGATGCTCGCCCCGCCGCTTGCGTTGAAGCTGACAGGCGCGGCGCTCGCAAACCGGCCAAACGCCAGCCGCGCGCCGCCGGTCGCCGTCGCGCCGGTCAGTTGGGGCATCACGATGGCCGCGCGGAACGTGATGTTCCGGTAGCTGCCATCCTTCAGACCGATGACCAACCGGTCGTCGACCACACGCACGTCGAGGTAATCCGCGACGTTGTCGTCTACCGTGATCTTGACGCTGGTCGTATCGCCCTTCGTGACCTCGGCCTGCGCGCCGTTGCGCACCTCGACCGCGGTAAAATCCGTCAGGTCGAACGTCCGGTCAACCAGGTTGCGCGAGCCCACGATGTCCGGGCCGTTGGCCGTGCGAACGGTGGTGCCCTGAAATGGATAGCAGGACGAAAGAACGACTGCGAACACTGCCAGTGCTGCTACAATGCGAAGCGCGCGTGCCATGATTTCCCCCGATGCTGTCTGATTGCCGCTGCGGCCAATGCGTCTGCCGCCTTACAAACGAGTTATAGCAGAGGGGGAGGGGAAGCGCACCGAGAGGAATTGGTAAGTTGGAGGCGTATCGACACCCAAAAAACCAGTAGGCCAGATAAAGCTGAATTCAACGCAGATGACGCAGATGGGTTGGATTCACCTGATCTTTGGCGAGTCCAACCCATCTGCGTCATCTGCGTCCCATTCTTCTCCTACAGCCGCTCGATTACCGCGGACGCGAACTCGGACGTCTTAACCTCGCGCGCGCCGTCCATCTGCCGCGCGAAATCGTACGTCACGATCCGGTCGGCAACCGTCTGCGTGTACGCCTCGGCGATCGCCGCCGC